>CAZWRO010000196.1:0-4227 GCA_964635365.1 uncultured bacterium
CCGGCAACCCGACTCAGGGCTACGTGCCGCTGACGGTGTACTTCACCGATCAGTCAACTGGCAGCCCGACTTCGTGGTCGTGGACCTTCGGCGACAGCGGCACTTCGCCGGCTCAGCACCCGAGCCACGAGTACACCGCGATCGACACCTACGATGTCAGCCTGACAGTAGAGAATCCACAAGGCCAGGACACCGAGACGAAGCTGGACTACATCACGGTCACCGAGCAGCCGACGCAGAGCTGCCACGTGGGAGCCATAGATATGGCTGACGGTGGCAACCCCAGCTGCAAGGCCGATGCGACGATCACCGTACACGACCAAGACTGCGTGGCGTTGGTGGGCGTCACCGTGGACATCACGTGGACGGGTGCGTCGCCCGGCACCGACTCAGATGTCACGGACGAGTACGGGCAGGTGACGTTCACCTCCGGTCGGAACAAGGCGGGTGGTACCTTCACCTGCTGCGTGGACGACCTGACGAAGACGGGCTATCCGTACGAGTCGGGCGACAACCACGAGACCTGCGACGACATCACGCTGCCGTAAGCCCGGATCCGGGCGCTGATTCGACACGAGAGGGGCCCGCCTGGGCGGGCCCCTCATCTCTTGCGTACCTCTGAGCCCAAACGCGGTTTCGGCTCGACCAGGCGCGGCTTGACATGCCTCAGAACGGCGTGTTAGAATCCCGCGACAGACCGGGCTCAGACGCGCAGGATGGCCGCAAGAAGGCGCCTGGAGAAGGGACCGGTTGACAGAGGCCCCATCGTCCAGAGGCCTAGGACACCGGCCCTTCAAGCCGGAGACGGGGATTCGAATTCCCCTGGGGCTACCAATTCGGGCGCATAGCTCAGCGGAAGTAGCGCCTGCTTCACACGCAGGAGGTCGCTGGTTCAAATCCAGCTGCGCCCACCAGATATACAAGTGTCGATCACACGCCTCGTACGCGGGCGAATAGCTCAGTGGGAGAGCGCCTGCCTTACAAGCAGGAGGTCACAGGTTCAAGCCCTGTTTCGCCCACTGATGGATGTGGATGAAGTGCGGAGCCGTGGTGCAGCTGGTTAGCACACCGGCCTGTCAAGCCGGAGGTCGCGGGTTCGAGTCCCGTCGGCTCCGCCATAGTGGCTGTTGTGCGTGCCGGGATAGCTCAGTTGGTAGAGCACTGGACTGAAAATCCAGGTGTCCCCAGTTCAAATCTGGGTCCCGGCACCAGAAACTGATGAGGCGACGGCGGACAGGCCGTCGCCTGCGCGCGCCAAGGGAAACGACCAGGGCATTGCTGTAGTGGCGGGTTCGAATCTCCGGCGGGATTTGTACGCTGGTAACAATCGAGACCCCACCTCAGGAGTACAAGCTGCAGGGCCGTCTCTATCGGCCCGGCAACGCCGTGGATCAGCGCCTACGCGCCGTAGCCGGTATGTAGGGCTGCAGGCATGTCTATGGCCCAGCGATCCGCACGTGGCGCGGCTCCTAAGTCTGACCCTCCATGTCCGTGGCAAACGGCAATGGGGCGCCCTGGGGAGCTGCTCAGCGGCGTCGCATCGCTACTTAACAAGGGCAACCCGTCCCGCGACTACCCGACAGCCGGCCGGGCCGCGTGGGTCAGGCCAATCAGTTACTGGACATGACGGGTCATTAGAGTGGCCCCTGCTCTGCGGGGAAAGCTCCGGCTAGACGACGACGGAACTCAGCCTGCTCTTCCCTCGCCACATGCATCCCGATTGGATAGCTGATGGGGCCTGTCCTGAGATTCCCGGACTTGTCTCGTCCGGGTGCCCCCCTGCCAGCCAGTCGCTCACCGATCGTCTCGCTTTCGCCGAGGGAGACGAAGTAGCCGGGATCGACATTCGAGCGGACGGGGGCGGCCAAAACGGACGAATCGGGACCTGGGGATAAGAGGATTATCTGTGCCGGCGACCAAGGGCTGAAGAGACGAAACAGCAATTCGAGGAAAGGATCCTGGAACTCGTGCGTAGCCAATACACACTGTGGTCCGTCCTCCTCGGGCTTCACGATGCAATGAGGCCGCTCATTGGTTGGCCATAGATAGAACTTGTCTGTGTTCCCGATGTCGGCCGACTCTCCCGTATGATGGAAACAGAAAGCTTCCCCTTTATGGGTTACCATGAGGTCGCCTACGACAGTGGCGGCACCCTCTCCCTCCGGCTTCGTGTTCTCGAGTGCTGAGAAGTCGAAGAGGCTGGTGGCGGGGCTGAGAAACGCTGATCGCTGGCGTCCGAAACGGCTCTGTTCGCAGGCGCCTTGCGGCATAGCGAGGCTCTGCAGGTCGCGCTTGTCACTGGCTACCTCTATCACCAGGGTCTTGATGTCAACCCGGCCTGCCGCATCCTGCACCGAAAGACCCCCTGAGACCATCTGCTTCAGCCCAGGGCTCCTTCCAACGAATTCGTGGAAGCTCGCCCGCAAGCTCTGAAACCGGTCGTCCTCCAGACCCCTCAGGATGTTCTCGCTGACGATCGCGTTCCCACGAGGCCATCGATAGACCACTCCCAGTTCCTCTGTCGACTTGTGAGCATGATAGAACGGCGCGTCGTGGGTTGCGAAGAAGACCGCGATCTCTGGAGATGTGGTCGCGTCCAGCCAGGTTGAACTCAGACCGTACTGCTGAGCGAGTGCCATAGCCAGCGGCCCGCCCAGAAGGTCAATAAGTGTCTTGACGCAGGTCTTTGCACCGGCGCGGGACTCGAGTACCGTCTCGCGCGGCGCGGCGCAGATTTTCGCGTAGGCCTCCTGGTAGTCCTCTTCGGGGGCGTCCCAGGCCTTGGGCCCGGCATAGGGAAGCTCCGTTCCCTTACGTATGCCCCGATTGTAGGCGTCGATCTTCTCTCGGTCGTGCTCTCGTATCTCGCTGCGAAACATTGTAAGACCAGCGGTAGGAATCGGACCCATGGAAGGGACTTCGGGGAAGTCGAGTGCGTGGAAGATGCCACGGAACGCGGAAGGGAGAAGAGGTCCAGGGTACTGTCGCACCTGTCCGCGAAAGACATATTGCTCGGGGCTGTCACGGCGCAGGAAGTCAAGCGCTTCCTGTGCGGAGTCAAAGGGATCAGCTGGGCTGCCGCGCCAGGATGATTGGGGCACCGGTTCGCTGCGTTCGCGGGCGCGTTGGGTCTTAATCTGCTCCCGCATCTTCGGACTTTGCAGCAGATACTGCTTCAGGGCCAGCGCGGTGTGGAAGAGCTGGGGTTGTGGCTCTTTCGCAAGTACGATCAGGATGCCGGGGTCGGGCAGTTCGCCAACGGTCACCGACTCATCCAGCGGCGCGAGTTTGCCCCAGTGAAGGAGTACGTAATCGTCCCCGTCAAAGGGCTTGCCACCGGTCGCAAACGCAAGCCCGGAAGTCTTCAAGACGCCAGCGGGAAAGGCACGCTGCATGTTCTGGTGGAGCGCTGAAACCCCGCCCTCAAGTTCAATGAAGATCAGAACGGTCCTGATCTCAGGCATCTCTACTTCCCCTGCGATCGCCTTGGCGATTCTTCGACCATCATGAACGTTACTTTGGCGAGATGCACGTCTACTTCGTAAACGTTACTTTGGCGAGATGCACGTTTACTTCCCACGCCAGGTCGTCGTCTGCTCGTATGAAGTCACGCACCGCCGTCGCTTGCTCGCCCACGCTTGGGGTGTTCTTCGGAAGTACAATGAAGATGCCTGGCTCCGGAAGCTCTTCTATGAGGGTCTCGGGCCGAACCGGCTCCAACTCGAGCCAGTCGAGGACGACCATCTCTTCCGGCGGGGGGGCTGAGATACGGCGAGCATAAAGCTTGTGCATGAAGTCAAGCAGGTCTGACAGAGGTTTACATGCCTCCCAGCTGGTCGAAGGCGCGATGCCTACCTGGCTACCGACCAAGTAGAATAGCTGAATCAATCGGTCGGCGCCTGTCATTCCGCGGCTCCTGTGTTCCCCAAGGACCTGTGCACACTAGAAACCCTATCCGGGCGTACTGACCGCTGTACTCCGCAATTACTCATTAGGTGGGCCTCAGGTGGGAATCCGCGTCCTCAGACAGCCGGCCTTCGCCTAGCGGCGGAAGTTTCTTCTACGAGGACGCTTCGCGGCGCGTTTGGCGGCCCCCTCCGCACGGCGCCGTTGAATGCACGCCTGACAGGCGCGAGGAGGCGGATATCCCGCCTCCTCGTCCCTGGATCGCTCAGCATCCGAGTAGACAAACGGCTCTTCACAGAACTGGCAGATCATCTCTTGAGC
>CAZWRO010000197.1:0-4151 GCA_964635365.1 uncultured bacterium
GAGGAGGCCCTTTCGATCTACCGCGAACTCGCCCAAGCCGAGCCGGCCGCCTTCCAGCCTGATGTGGCCATGACGCTCAACAACCTGGGCGTTGTGCTGCGCGCCCTCGGGGAGCGGGCCCAGGGCCGGCAGGCCTTCGAGGAGGCCCTTTCGATCTACCGCGAACTCGCCCAAGCCGAGCCGGCCGCCTTCCAGCCTGATGTGGCCATGACGCTCAACAACCTGGGCGTTGTGCTGCGCGCCCTCGGGGAGCGGGCCCAGGGCCGGCAGGCCTTCGAGGAGGCCCTTTCGATCTACCGCGAACTCGCCCAAGCCGAGCCGGCCGCCTTCCTGCCCTATCTCGCTGGGACGCTCAACAACCTGGGCACTGTGCTGCGCGACCTCGGGGAGCGGGCCCCGGCGCGGGAGGCCTACGAGGAAGCTCTGCCTATCTACCGCAAGCTCGCCGAAGCCGAGCCGGCCGCCTTCCTGCCCGATGTAGCGATGACGCTCTACAACCTGGGCAGTGTGCTGCGCGCCGTCGGGGAGCGGCCCCAGGCCCGGGAAGCCTGGGATGAAGCTCTGACCATCTACACGCGGTACGCGAGGGGGGAGCCGAGAGCATTCGGTGGGTATCTGATGATAGTGATGCGCAGCGCTCTGGAGCTCGTCGAGCAGACCGATGAGAATCCGGAGGACTGGCCGGCGTTAGTAGAGGCGAGGGAGGTCCTCGCCGAGATCGAGGCGGCCCCGCAGGACGACGGGCACGACGAGTCCTGACCTCAAGGGGACCTCATCGCTGGCCGCACAGGACGGGATTTCCCGGGCCTCCGACGACTCTCAGCTCGGCTGACGGCTCTCCGCCAGGAGCGAGCCCTCCAGCCGAGCGGCCTCTTCCTCCAGCCGCTTGAGGTCGCGCCGAGCGAAACGGCGCGGATAGAGTCCGTGGTCGGCGCGGGCGCGCGTCACCCGCGCCTCGGCCTCGATCGCGGCCTGGGCGAACTCCAAGCGCGTCATGGCCGTCGATTCGTAGTTCAGAGTGTCCCACCACTCGGGCTGCCGCATCGCGCGACGGTGGTCGGCCAGCGTGTGACAGCGGAGTCGATATCCGTACCGCTCGGGATGCGTGAACGCCAGGCTCCCGGGATCGATGAAGGGCGCCAGCGCCGACACATAGACGTCGAACCGCTTCCCCCTGGGGCCGGCGTTGAACCGGTCGAGGAGTCGCAGCGCGTAGTCCGTCGTCTCCTTCGCGCTCTGCTTCGTCTGCCCCGGGATGCCAATGTAGAAGAACAAGTCGAGCTTCCCACCCACCGCGAGGAACTCCCCAATCGACCGCTCCAGCGAAACGTTGTCGTAGCGCATTCCGTAGCGGGCCCGCAGCTTCTCATCGTGAGTGATCGGCCCGATAGTGCCTTGCGGCTCCGGGATGGCGTCCGCAAGGGCGCGGTGGAACTCGGCGTCGCCAGGGCGGAAGATGTCGAAGTGCATCGCCCGCGTGAAGTTCTTTCGCTTCAGCGCCGCCAGGAACCCGCGCCAGTCGCCCTGGCGGATGTCCCCCGGCAGTCGGATTGGAAAGCGCGTCAGCTCCCGGGCCGCCACGCACATATCGGCGAGGATCTCCACGTCCCACAGTGGCGTCTCCTTCAGTCCCAAGGCCCGATTCGTCCCGCCGCAGATGGCGCAGTGCTCAACACACCCTTTGCAGAACAGCAGCAGGTTCGCGCAATAGACGGGCCAGTGCCGGCCGGTGATCAGACTGCCTTTCAGGTCGCGCGTGCGTCGCCAGTGGGCGAAGACTCGCTGATAGTTCACCCGCGTGGTCAGCTTTGTCGGTCGGTGCGTGAACGGGTTCTCGACGACCTCTCCGTCGCGCCGCCAGACCAGATTGGGCACATACCCCGGCTGGCGCTTTGCCTCCAGGCAATCAATGAGCTCGGAAAGCGGCTCCTCCGTCGTCTCGCCGCGAAGGACGAAGTCGACGTTCGGGTCCTGCATGATCTCCCGCCAGAAATAAGTCGCCGAGATGCCCCCCAGCACCACCGGAGTATCGGGGTGCTCCTGCTTGCACAGGCGGGCCAGGCTCAGAGCGCCGTCGGCGTGTTGACACCAGTGCAGGTCGATCCCGAACAGCAGCGGATCCAGCTCACGAATGAAACGTCGCTCATCGAAACGACGGTGCTGCATCTTCACGGCCAGATTCGCCAGACGCACGGACCGGCCGCGCTCTTCGAGGTAATCCAGTAGGGTGATGAACCCAACCGGGTAATACTCGAACACCGGATTCGTATCCACAGCTTTGGAGAGCATCCAGTGGTTCAGCGGTCGCTCCCGAAAGTCGAACACCGCCGGTGGGTGCAGCAGGGCCAGGTGGGGCCGATTAGCTTCTTTCACGATACTTCCTCCAGCGCTCGGAGGCGGGCCCTGGCCGCCAGTGCCAGCGCGATGGCGGAGCGAAACCGGCCCGGCACCTGTGCCGCCCGCAGCGACTCGCCGTCTCGCATCGCCCGATTGCCCTCCCAGCTCATCCCGCCTCCAAGTCGATCTTCGAGATCACCTCTCTCAGTATATTAGCAGAACGATGGAGGGCTTCCTGCTCGCTGTCGGAAAGAGCGACGTGAACGATGCGGTCCAAGTCGATCAGCATGATCTCCGGCGCCAGCCCCGATTGCAGCAACGTGTAAGCGAACGTCAAGGCCGCCGCCTCGGTCCCGATGACGACGGCCTTGCGCTCTCTCATCATCTCATTCCTCCCTCGGCCCTGGCAGTGACTGCTATTCCAGACGCCGCCAGGGCGCTAATCAAAGGTAGTCGGAACCATTCGTGCGTCGAAATGCATCTACACAATGCCTGCACATTAAGAGGACGGAAGCATGCGGCCGGAGACGGATGCACAACTCGTTGCCCGAATGCGTCGGGGCGACATCGCGGCCTTCGAGTCGTTAGTGGATCGCCATCGAGCCGCGCTGGTGGCCGCGGCCGCTTTCCGCCTCGGGTCGCTGGAAGACGCCGAGGATGTGGCGCAAGAGACCTTCGTGCGCGCCTACTTCCGGCTGCGAGAGCTGCGGGATCCCGGCGCGCTTCTGCCCTGGCTGCGACGGATCGCCGACCGGCTCGCCCTGATGCGACTGCGAAGCCGCCGGGAAGAAGCGGTGGCACCGGCGCGCCTCTCCGAAATCGCGGCGCCGACTTCCTATGGAGAGACGGACGGGGTGGGCCTCCCAGCCGCGCTCGCGGAGCTTCCGGTCGGCATGCGACAGGCGGTGTCGCTGACCTACCTCGCGGGTTACTCCTGCGCCGAGGCCGCGGAGCTGCTGGGGGTCAAGGAAGGCACGGTAAAGAGTCGGTTGAGCCGGGCACGCGTCAAACTCAAGGAGGTGTTTGCTGTGGCTGGACAAGGTGCTGCCAAAGACGCCGGCGACAAGGAATTCACGCGCCAGACCGTCGAGCGCCTCATGAACGAAGTCAGGAAGCTGTTGCAGGAGGGTGAAATCGACGAAGCCTCGCGGCGTGCGGCGAAGGTGCTCGGAATGCAGGCCAAGCAGTTCGAGCAGTCATCCTCTGACCCTAACTACGGTTTCGCGGACGAGGCGGCTCACATCTGGAGCCTGACGTTCAAGGAGCGACGACGGAAGGAAGCGCAGGCGAACGCCGTGCAGTACGGCTTCACGCTCGAAGAACTCGACTGGGAGGTCGCCGACGTGGATATGATGGAGGGAACCCTGGGCAAGCCGACCGGTCGAGGAAAGGACATCTGGGGGGTGCCGCACAGCCGCGTGAGAATCCGTATGGGCGACGCGCGAGACGTCTGCAGACGCCTGCACTGTTCGCCTCAGACCCTCGCGAAGTGGGTGGACGACGGCTGTCCGATCTTGCGGTGCTGGCCGTTCGCCAGGTTCGACTTCGATCGTGTGAATCAGTGGATACAGGACAAGGGAATACGGGACTGGCCCAAAGAGACCGACGACGATCTGGACCGACCGATCCGCGTCATCTTCAAGGCGATTGAGCAGGGCGAGCTGACGGCCGAGAAGGCCGAGGAGATCATCACCAACCTGGGCTGGGGCAATTGGGGCTAGCCTCTGGCGACCGGGGGAGCGTCGTGACGGCCTCGCAGGGCAGGAGAGGCACTCCTGCCCTGCGAATCATTGTGGTGGGCGAGAGCGTTGGAG
>CAZWRO010000198.1:0-4130 GCA_964635365.1 uncultured bacterium
CTCCTGCTGCCGATCGGCTTCCATGCGCTCGGATGGGGAGGGAAGGTCTTCCTGCCGATGCATCTCCCAGTGGTGGTGGCCGGGTTCCTGGTAAGCCCGGCCACGGCGGTCACCTTGGGCTTCGTGGTACCGTTACTATCCGCGGTGCTGACAGGCATGCCTCCACTGTCGCCGCCTGTGGCGCCCTTGATGGCGCTGGAACTCGCGGCCAAGGCAGGAGCGGCGTCGGTGTTCTACCGCGTCCTCCGTCTGCCGTTGTGGGTGGCACTGGCCGCGGCGTTCGTCGCCGACTGGGCGGTGCTGGCGCTGGCGGCCTGGTTCGTGGCCGGCCTGTTCGCGATCAAGGCCGGCGCGATCCAGTATGTGGGGGCGGCCGTCGTGATTGGCCTGCCGGGAACGATCCTGCAGGTGATCGCGGTTCCTCTGACAGTGCTGGCGATTGAGAAACGAGTGCCGCGATTGCGTCCCGCCAAGAGGGACGAGGCAGGTCGTCCCGCCAAGCGGGAGAAGACAGGCTAGGTGGAATGCCTCACCATCTTGACCTCTATGTGAAGAGGGAGAGCGCGCTGCACCGGGTGGACCCGCGAGCCAAGATGCTGGCGGCCGTGGGGTTCGTGGCGGCCGTGCTCCTCGCTCCCACGCGTCCGGCTTGGCCCACTGGAGCGCTGCTATTGCTTTTGATCGGAGCCGCGGTCCTGGCCCGCCTTCCGGCCCGACTGGTCTGCCGCCGGATGCTCTCTCTCGTGGTTGTCATCGGGATGCCGTTCCTGCTGTCCAGGCTGGGTAGCGAGGCGACCCGTGCCGCGGGCGAGCAGTTCGCGGTGAGATCACTCCTGGTGGCTGCGGCCTTCTTGGTCCTCCTAGCGAGCACGAGGGCGGTGGTGCTACTGGAAGTGGCAGAACGTTTGCCTCTGGTATCGGTGTTCGGCCAACTGGGCGAGTTCATCCTGCGCGGCGCGGATCTGCTGGCGGAGGAGGTGGTGCGCACAAACCGCGCGTGGGTGTTGCGCGCCCCGAGCGCCACCCTCAAAGTGCGGCTGACGGGGCTGACTCAAGCAAGCATGAGTCTGCTCTCCAGGGCGGCGGCCAGATCGGAGCGCGTGGGCGCAGCCATGGTGCTGCGAGGGTTCCAAAGCAAGCTCCCGATGGCAACCCCGACCCCACTCTCCTGGTCGCACCTCCTGGCCGGACTGCTCTTCGCGCTGATCTCGCTTGGCCTCGCCGGAGTGGGAAGATGGCGCTAGCCGCACTGGAGGTAACCGACCTCAGCTACTGCTACGGGCAGGGCCCGTCCGCGCTGCACGACATCTCCTTCCGCCTCGCCCCCGGAGACCGAGTGGCGCTGTTGGGACCGAATGGCGCGGGGAAGTCGACACTGCTGTGGTGCCTTGTGGGAGTGCTCCGAGCACAGGGCACGATTGCCGTTGATGGGACTGTGCTGGGTCCCGGAACAGCGGCTGAGATACGGGCGAAGCTTGGTCTGGCCTTCGCCGAACCAGAAGATCAGCTTTTCATGCCGACGGTGAGGCGGGACGTGACCTTCGGCCTGCTGGCCGCGGGGGCCGGTTCCGAGGAGGCCGCGCGGGCGGCGGAGCAGGCGGTCAGGAGCGTTGGGCTGCCGGAGGAAGCACTGGAGAAAGCCGCGCATGACCTCAGCTCTGGCGAGCGCCGCAGAGCCGCCCTTGCCAGCATCCTGGTGATGGACCCGCTCCTACTGGCGCTGGATGAGCCGACCAACAGCCTCGACGCCCGGGGGCGCGCATCGCTGGCCGGCATACTGCTGCAGCTGCCCTGCGCCCAGTTGATCGCTACCCATGACCTCGAGTTCGCCCGCGCGCTCTGCGCCCGTGCCTTGGTGCTCGTGAACGGCGAACTCGTGGCCGACACCCCAATGGACGCACTCCTGAGTGACACGAACGGCCTCCAGCGGTACGGACTCACCGCTCCTCTGAGGACAGATGATGGATAGGCCGGAGTTCTTTGATCACCATGCTGCAAGCTGGGATGCTGACCGGCCTCCGGAGGAGGAGGCGAGCCTCGCCCGCGTGGTAACCCTCGCAGAGGTCCAACCGGGCCAGGCGGTGCTCGATGTGGGAACCGGAACCGGCGTCTTGATTCCCCATCTGCTCCGCGCCGTCGGGCCAACCGGCAGGATCGTTGCCGTTGATCTCTCGCCGGAAATGCTCGAGGTCGCGCGGGAGAAGGGATTCCCCTCGAGCGTCACCTTCCTCGAGACCGATGTGCACCGGCTGCCGCTGCCGGAGGCAGAGTTCGATCGCGTTATCTGCAACGCGGCCCTACCGCACTTCGAAGATCGCGCAGAGAGCATTCGAGAGATGCTGCGCGTGCTGCGCTCCGGGGGGATTCTCGTGATCTCACATCCCATCGGACGCGAGGTCGTCAATCGGCTTCATCGCGACGCGGGAGGCCCAGTGCAGGAGGACCGGGTGCCTCCGCCTGAGGCCATGGCCGCGCGGCTGCAGGAGGCCGGACTGACAGAGGTTTGGGTGGTCGACGAACCCGAGTTCTTCCTCGCTCGTGGGCTGAAGCCAGGTGTGGATGTCGACCGCCCGTGAGGCCGGCGCGGCCCGGTTCGTTTCCCACTTTCTGGGGAAAACGCCTTGGCATCGAACCCCCTAACTTCGTGCACCATTCGACGCGCCCTTCGCGTTGCTCAGGGCTTGCTCATGGCAGGCCAGCCTTCACCAAGGCTTCGGCTGGCAAGCCCGTTGTGGTCTGTCTTGCACGCGCGGGAGAGGGGACGGGACGAAATAGGTGGCTGTCGCTATTTTCCCAGATGAGTTTCTGGACAGCAGGCCCGCGCGCTCAGAACTCCGGAGGAAGGACCACCTTCTTTCGCGTTCGCACGGCATGTCGAGCCAGCTCGTAGGCCTCGTTGTACTGCTCGGCCACCACGCGCCACGACACTACCTCATCCAAGTACCGCTCCAAGTTGTTCCCGAGTTCCAGGCGCAGGTTCTCATCACAGGCCAAACGGATGACCTTCTCTCGCAGCAGCTGCTTCGTACTGAACAGGAGCCCACCCGCGCTCTCGAGAGCCTGCGCGGTCAGTCCCTCCATCGGTGCCGTCGTGATGAAAGGCTTGTTCAGAGCGATGATCCGAGCCAGTGTGCCCGACTGAGTCTCGTCGACGGACGGCAGCACGACGAAATCACAGCAGGCCATAACTTTGTAGTATATCTCGCCTCGAGGGATGAACTCGTAGAAGTGCCCCAGGCCCCGCTGCTCAAGAAGCTCGACCTCGCCCCGCCACCGAAGAAACGCATCACGGTCCGAAGGATCTCGCATCTCTCCGGCCGCCAGCAGGTCCCACGACTCGCCGCTTCGTCTCTCGATTTCCTCCACCACCTCTGGCCACATTGAGGTCAGGATATCCCATCGCTTGTTCTGCTGTATCCACCCCACGAGGCCAACCAACCTGTCACTCAGATACGATAGCTGCGACAGCCCGAGCTCTTCCTTGAGCTTCACGACCTCCTTCGGCGGCCAGCGGCGGTCAGGTCGCGCTCCATGGGGTATGACCATCACGTTCGTGGGCGTGCTGAACCCTCGCGCGCTGAAGTTCCAATCCAGCCGCCACTTCTGGTAGTGACACTTAAAGAGCACAACATCGGCCAGCGCCGCCACGTTCCTCACGAATTCGGCTTCGCGATCACGGAGCCGCCCGTGGATCGTATGCGGCTCCACCACCACCGGGTACGGCTGAAGAGCCTCCAGCAGTTCCAGAAAGCCATGATTCCCGTCCCCGTCTCCGTGCTCGTCGCGGTACTCGTACAACCCGTACTCATGCTCGATGTGCACCACATGTGGCTTGAGACGAGCCACCTCTGTCACCACCGGCTTCCACCAGTCCGGCCGCGACATGTCGATGACTGGGAATACGCCATCACCTCTTCCGTCTGTGTGACAGATTACGAGCACCTCCCGCTTCGGGTGCCGCTCCTGTATGAACTCCCTAGCCTCTTCTGCGAACGTCGCGATCCCGCACAGTCTCGGCGGGTAGCTGCTAATCATCACGACAGGTGCTTTCGCCATTGCGTGACCTCTCTCGTACGCACTCCCCAGCAAACCCAGGGGCCCACCTACGGAGTCGCTTGCATTAGAGTTAT
>CAZWRO010000199.1:0-4055 GCA_964635365.1 uncultured bacterium
ACGTTGACCTGTTCGGTCTCGGCATTGCGGAAGACGTAGAAGTCATGCCCGAGCAACTCCATCTGCGCGGCGGCTTCTTCGGGCGCCATCGGCTTCATGGCAAATCGCTTGCTGCGAACAACCTCCGGCAGCGACTCCTCGGCCTCCCCCTCCACCTCCTCTTCCCAGGCCGGCCGGGTTTCCGGCGCCTCGCGGTAGCGCGTTAGCAGCTTGCTCCGCGATTTCTTGATCCTCCGCTCAAGCCTGTCCACGAGACGCTCGAAAGCCGTGCGCACATCCTCCGCCTTGCCCTCCCCGCGCACGAGCAGGGCGTCGGCGGTGATGACGAGTTCGACGACTCGCCACTGGCGCTCCCGCGACAGAGTGATCTCCACCGCGTCTATGTTCCGCAGCAGGCGTTCGAGTTTCTGCAGCTTCTTCTCCGCGAGTTGCCTGAGCTTAGGCGGCGCCTCCACTCCTTTGGTTGTGACGTTGATCAGCATCTTCTCTCCTCTGTTCCGTTCCCCGGTTGGATCGCGGGCCGGTCCTCAGCCGCGCGCAGCGAGCAGACCGCCTGGCTGGCTATCCCCTCCCCGCGGCCGGTGAATCCCATGCCCTCGGTCGTCGTGCCCTTGATACTGACGCGCTCCACACCCGTGCCCAACGCCCCTCCCACCGCCCGCCTCATCTCGGCCACTTGCTCTGAGATACGAGGCGCCTCCGCGATTACGACCGCATCCACATTCTCGATCTCCCATCCGGCGGCACGGACCATCGCCACAACCTGCTCGAGGAGCGCGAGGCCGCTGACCCCGGAGAATCGGGGATCCGAGTCGGGGAAGTGCTGGCCGATATCGCCGGCGCCGACGGCGCCCAGCAGCGCGTCGCAGATGGCATGGCACACCACATCTGCGTCCGAGTATCCGAGCAACCCGCGTTCCGCGGGAAAGCGCACCCCGGCAAGCACCAACGGTCTGCCTTCCGCGAAGCAGTGAGCGTCGTACCCGATGCCTATTCTATTGGCCATTTCCCTCGCCCTTCCCCCGCCGCTTTCCTGCAGCACATGTTCGGCCCAGCGCACGTCCTCCGGCCAGGTGACCTTGATGTTGCGGGGACTGCCCATGGTAACATGCACCGGCCGCCCGAGACGCTCCACCAGAGAAGCGTCATCGGTGCCTCGTACGCCGGCCTCGGCGGCGGACCTGTAGGCCTCCGTCAGGAGCCGTCTCCGGAACACCTGAGGTGTCTGCACGAGCCACAGGCGAGAGCGGTCCAGGGTGGCGGCCACCGTCCCGTCGACATTCGCCTCCTTGATCGTGTCCCCGGCGGGGATCGCCGCCACCACCGCGCCGTGCTCCGCCGCGGCCTCCAGGCACCGGCGCACCAGCGCCGGGGTCAAGAAGGGCCGCGCCGCGTCGTGGATCAAGATCAGGTCGGCGGTCGCGCTGCTTTCCGCCAGGCCGGCGGCCACTGAATCCTGCCTGGTCTCGCCGCCGGCGACCACCCGCTCCGTCTGCCTGCTCCCACCGGAAAGAAAGAGCCGCCGCGCGCGCTCCACGTCCTCGGGCGCGACGACCAGGGTGATCTCCTGAATTCCTTCGCACGCGCGGAGCACCTCCAGCGCGTACCAGGCGAGAGGTCTTCCCGCGATATTCACAAAGGCCTTGTTTTCAGGACGATTGAGTCTTTCCCCGCGCCCCGCTGCTACTACCAGTGCGGTCGTGCCGATGGGAGTTCTCCTCCGCGGTGAGTGAGTGCTCGTGGGGAGCACCGAATATCATCTTTCCCGCCACCGTCTGCAGGACGCTGGTGACGTTGACGCGGATCGTCTCGCCGATCCGGTTCTTGCCGTGCTCGACCACCACCATCGTCCCGTCGTCCAAATAGGCGACCCCTTGATTGGGTTCCTTTCCCTCCCGCACGATGCTTACCGTCAGGTCCTCTCCCGGAAGCACGACGGGTTTGACGGCGTTGGCCAGCTCATTCACGTTGAGCACGCGGATTCCCTGGAGCTGAGCCACCTTGTTGAGATTGTAGTCATTGGTGACGATGGCGCCGTCCACGTCCTTGGCCAGATGAACGAGCTTGGCGTCCACCGGGTCGCCGTGTCTGAAGGTTGCCTTGTAGTCGTCGAAGATGGTGACTTGGAGAGCAGGCTCCTGCTGCATCTGGTTCAGGATGTCCAGCCCCCGCCGCCCGCGGTTCCGCTTCAGCGTGTCCGTGGAGTCGGCGATCAGATGAAGCTCCCCCAGCACGAAGTTGGGGACGTAGATCGGCCCCTCCAGGAAGCCGGACCGGCAGACATCGGCCACCCTGCCGTCGATGATGACGTTCGTGTCCAGCAGCTTCGGCTGCAGGGCCGGCTCCGCCGAACCCTCTGCCGAACGCCTGCTCCCCGGGAAGAAGAAACTCAGCTCTTCTTTCATGCTGAGCGTGATCAGCACTGCCAGATAGGTGCAGATAATCCCCACCAACAGAGTCAGCTGCCAGCCGAAGTTCGGGATCCTGATCAGCAGCGAGCCCAGCAGCGCGGTCAGGCCGAGCCCCATGAACAGCCCCAGGACGACCGCCGCTTTGTCCGGCGAAGGTATGCGACGGATGTCGCCCAGTGCGTCACGCCCCAGGTCTAAGGCCTGACGGTAGATGAGACTGGCGGCCGTGAACCCGACGATGACGCCGAGCGCCGCGAAGAGAACGGCCGCGGTCTGCTCGAAGTACTCAAGCGGCCAAAAATCGCGGTAGACCTGGACGTAGAGATGTGACCAGCCCACTGCGACCCAGGCGGTAAGTCCCGCGACCGTGCAGCTGAAGAGCAGCCCTGTCAGCCTTGGCAGCATCACTTATTGACCTTTCCTTCGCGAGCACCGGTCCTCGGCCGCCGGAACGACCTTGCGCGCGGGGTCTCGCTCCCCCTACTTACTATGACGCGCGTGCCCCCTAATCTGTCGCGGTCAGCGCGCAAAAGCGACCGAAAATGCCCCCTTCAGATCTCGCACGGAAACCAGCTCCAGGTCGCCAGGTCGAGGCCCATCCAGCTGCTCGGGGACCAGGCAGCGGCGGAAGCCCCGGCGCGCCAGTTCCCCCAGACGGCGGTTCAGCCCCGGTATGGAGCGGACCTCGCCGGTTAGCCCGACCTCGCCGATACAGCCCGTGTCGGACCGGATGGCACGCTCCTGGAAGCTTCCGGCGATCGCCAGCGCCAGGCCCAGATCGGCGGCCGGCTCGGCCACTCTGAGGCCGCCGGGCACGTTGACGTAGACATCGTCACCGGCCAGCGACAGGCCGGCCTGCTTCTCCAGCACCGCGAGCATGAGGCAGGCGCGCCCGTAGTCCACCCCGGTGACGCTGCGTCGGGGACTCCCGTAGGGACTCGCCTTGGTCACCAGCGCCTGAATCTCCACCAGGAGCGGTCGACTTCCCTCCAGCGTCGCGACGACGGCGGATCCGGGCAGGCCGGCACGCCGCTCCGAAAGCAAGGCGGCACTCGCATCCGGCACGGCCGCCATTCCCGCCTCTGTCATCTCGAAGAGGCCCACCTCGTCGGTCGAGCCAAAACGGTTCTTCACCGCTCTAAGCACGCGGTAGCAGGAGTGACGGTCGCCCTCCAGGGAGAGAACGCTGTCGACCATATGCTCCAGCAGACGCGGGCCGGCCAGCACCCCTTCCTTGGTGACGTGGCCGACGACGAGGGTGGGCAGCGAGAGGTCCTTGGTGATCCGGAGAAGACGCGCCCCGCACTCTCTCACCTGCCCCACACTGCCCGGAAGAGAGTCCAACTCCGGGGAGTACATGGCCTGGATTGAGTCAACCACCAGCAGAGACGGCGAGGAGTCTTCCACCTGGCGCTCAATCGCCCCGATATCGGTCTCCGCCAGCGCCTTGAGATCTGGGGAGAGGCTCTGCAACCGATTGCCCCTCATCGCGATCTGATGCAGCGATTCTTCGCCCGAGACGTAGAGGCAGCTGCCGTTGGTTAGGGCAAAGCTGCTGGCAACTTGCAGGAGAAGCGTGGACTTGCCGATCCCGGGGTCACCGGATAGGAGCATCAGCGCGCCGGGCACCAACCCCCCGCCGAG
>CAZWRO010000200.1:0-4040 GCA_964635365.1 uncultured bacterium
TGCGGGCGGACTCGGGAGTGGGGATATGCGCGCCGAAGATGGTGTATCACGAGGCCCCGGGTTTGATCAATTCGGCCGGCCACGCCTGCCGGCCGGAGGGGGTGGTGGTGGACATCGGGCGGGGGGAGCGGGATGGGGAATGGTTCGACCGGCCGCGGGAGGTGCTGGGGGCGTGCGCGGGAGCGGCCTTGTACCGGCGAAGGATGTTGGAGGAGGTGGGGCTGTTCGATCCCGACTTCTTTATCACCTATGAGGACGTGGATCTGAACTGGCGGGCGCAGGGGACCGGCTGGCGGGCCCGGTACGTGCCGTCGGCGGTGGTGAAGCACCGGGAGGGGGTGTCGCGGGGGATTCGCAGCCGGCGGGCGGCCTTCCTGGGGAGGCGCAATACGGCCCACGTATGGACGAAGGACTGGCCGTTGGGATCGCTGCTGCGTCACTTGCCGGCGATCTGGGGCGGGTGGCGGAGGTCGGGTCTGGCGCTGGTGCGACAGGGGCGGGGGGACCTGCTGCCGGCGGTGCTGTGGGGAGTGCTGGTGCAGACGCCAAGGATGTTGAGCCGGAGGCGGGAGATTCGACGCGGCCGCACGGCCGAGCGGGGCCGCTTCGAGGAGCTGCTGGCGCGGGGAGAGCGACACACGCGCCGGCCGCCGGAGGAGTGAGGCGGATGGTCTCGCGAATCCTGATCATCTCCGTGGTGCCCGAAGCGCCGCTGGCGGCACTGGTGGCGGATTTGAAGGCGCGTTATCCGAGCGCGAGCATTGCGGCGCTGGTCGGCGCAGAGCCCACGGGCGCGGCGAGGAGGGCGTCGGCCGAGTTCCTGGTCTGGGGATCGCGGCCGGCGAGGAAGCTCATCGGCGAGCTGATGGGCCGGCGGTTCGACCGGGTGGTGGTCGCTCATGGCGGAGACCAGTGCCTGAGTAGGCGCTACTGGAAGGCGGTGGCGGTGGCGCTGCTCTGTGGGGGCCACCGCATGGTGTTGTGCGAAGACGGTCAGCTCGCGCGGAGCGCGCCGGCGGCGGGCGCGGTGGGGCGGGCGGTGGTGCAGTTGGCGGCCGAGGCCTACGTGGCCTGCATGGGTCTGCTGCTGCTGGGGGTGGTGTTGCTCGGGGTGGTGATGGTAGAGGTGACAGAGGGGCTGGCGGGCGGCAGACGGCGACCCGGCAGGACTGCCGGTAGACTGGGTGAAAGATAGGTGTCATCAAGGGCCCGCCTGGAGCGAGGCCCGAAGGGGAGAGGCCTGTGCGAGTTCTGGTAACCGGAGCGGCCGGGTTCATGGGCAGCCACGTGGCCGAGGGGCTGACGGCGGCCGGGCACGAGGTGGTGGGGATAGACGATCTGAGCGGTGGTTTCGAGCGAAACGTGACGGCGGGGGTGAAGTTCTTCCCCGTCGATCTGCGGGAGGCGGCGGAGACCGAACGGGTGGTGACGGAGAACCCGCCGGAGCTGCTGTGCCACCTCGCCGCCAACGCGCGGGAGGGGGCCTCGCAGTTCCAGCCCCGCGATGTGTGCGGGCGGAACCTGATGGCCTATGTGAACGTGCTGGTGCCGGCGATACGACTGGGCGTGAAGAAGGTGGTGCTGTACAGCTCGATGGCCGCTTACGGGGATCAAGCGGCGCCCTTCGAGGAGCGGCTGCCCCGCGAGCCGGTCGACGTTTACGGGGTGAACAAGGCGGCGATGGAGCAGATTACGGAGATCCTGGCGGAGGTTCACGGATACAGCTATACGATCATCCGCCCTCACAACGTGTTCGGCGAGAGACAGAGCCTGGTGGATCGCTACCGGAACGTGGTGGGGATCTTTATGAATCGAATCATGCGGGGGGAGCCGGCCTACGTGTATGGTGATGGGGAGCAGAAGCGGGCCTTCAGCTACATTGGGGATTCGCTGCCGGCCTTCTTGAGGGCGGCGGAGATGCGGCCGGAGATCGACCACGAGGTGATCAACGTCGGGGGCAAGCACGCGGTGACCGTAAACGAGCTGCTGAAGCTGGTGGCGGGGTGCTTCGACGCGGAGCCGCGGGTGGTGCATCTTCCGGATCGGCCGCGGGAGGTGAAGAACGCCTACTGCACGTGGGAGAAGTCGGCGGAGCTGCTGGGGTACGAGGAGCGGTACGGCCTGGAGGAGGGGATCCGGCGCATGGCGGAGTGGGCGAAGCAGCTCGGGCCGCAGCCGTGGACGGAGGAGAGGCTGGAGCTGCCGAGCGAGAAGGCGCCGGTGATCTGGATGAGCGACGAGCTTCCGGACGAGGACATAGCCTAAGCTGGCGAAGCCAGCGACTGATAGGCGCACCTCAAGCTGTCATCACTTCGGCTAGCAGCTAGCGGGCGAGGCCGGCGAGTGTTGAGCACACCGCGAGCCAGCATCATCATCTCGACCTGGAACGGGCGGCACTTGTTGGAGACGTGCCTGCCGCGGGTGCTGCGCGCCATCGACGAGGACGGGGGCGACCACGAGGTGATAGTGGTCGATGACGCCAGCCGCGATGATACGGTGAGGTTCGTGCGGCGGGAGTTCCCCGAGGTGAAGGTGGTGGCGCTGAAGCGGAACCTGCGCTTCGCGGGGGCGAACAATGCGGGGGCGCGGGCGGCGAAGGGCGAGTTCCTGATCTTCCTCAACAACGACATGCTGGTGGAGCCCGATTTCCTGTCGCCGCTGCTGCGCCGGTTCGACGACCCGAAGGTGTTTGCGGCGACGGCGCGGATCGAGATGGCGCCGACGCGGGTGGCCGGCGGGGTGATCCAAGAGACGGGGCTGGTGCAGGCGCGGTTCGAGGAGGGTTTCTTCGTGCTGCGGCACGAGGTGGAGATCGGCGAGGAGCCGGTGCCGGTGATGTACGCGGGGGGCGGGTCGAGCGCCTGGCGGCGCGATGTGTTCTTCCGGCTCGGGGGATTCGACCGGCTCTTCCGGCCCTTCTACTTCGAAGACCTGGATGTGTCGTACCGGGCGCAGAAGCTGGGGTGGAAGTTGATGTTCGCGCCGCGGAGTCGGATGGAGCATCATCACCGGCAGACGAACAGCCCGCGCAACTTCCCCGGCGGCTATGTGGACCTGATGTTCGGGAAGAACAGCCTGCTGTTCACGTGGAAGGTGCTGACCGACCGGGATTTGTTGGGGCAGCACTTCCGGGCGCTGTGGGGCCGGCTGATGCGGCCGCGGATGAACCCGAAGCTGGCGGCGTTTTTCCTGCGGGCGGCGGCGCAACTGCCCGAGCTGCTGGTGAAGCGGCATCGTTCCCGGTCGGCGGGGATGGTGTCGGACCGGCGGGTGATCGAGGGGGCGGCCGGGCCGCCGGTGGTGGAGGCGGCTCCGGGCGAGCGGCTGCCGTACGGATCTTCGGGGGCGGGGCGGAGGGTGTTGGTGGTGGGGTTCGCTCCGCTGCCCTTCGAGAAGGAGCGAAGGGTGGGGGCGCTCTGCTTCCGTACCTGGCACGCGGTGCAGGCGCTGCTGGAGGAGGGGCACGAGGTGACGCTGGTCGGGTGTCGCATGACGGGCGCCTACCAGGACGAGAACGCGCGGCCGGGCCTGCTGCGGTTCGAGGGCAACCACTTCACCTACTACTCGATGGAGCATTCGCGGTTCGAGGAGGGCGGCGCGCTGCAGGACGTCTGCGACCGGGTGCAGCCGGAGGCAATAGTGGCGGTACATGCCTACGGGGCCTGGGCGGCCGCGCGGCTGAGGACGGAGGCGCCGCTGTGGGCGGACCTGAACGGGTATGCGATGGCGGAGGCGCAGGCGCGGGCGGCGCTGGAGGGCAGCGACGAGTCGATGGCGGAGGCCTGGCGACGGGAGCAGGCCGCGCTGCGGAGGGCGGACGCCTTTTCGGTGGTGTCGGTGAGGCAGAAGTATGCGGTGGTGGGCGAGCTGGCGGCGGTGGGGCGGCTCGGCGGGGATAATTACGGGGAAGATCGCGTTTATTACATGCCCAACGCGATCGAGGACATCCCCTACCGGCACGGCAAGCGGGTGGTGCGGGGCCGGCTGGCGGAGGAGGACGATTTCGTGGTGCTGTGGTCCGGGGGTTATAACACGTGGAC
>CAZWRO010000201.1:0-4037 GCA_964635365.1 uncultured bacterium
CGGTGAGGATCACTTCGCCTGCCTCCGGCGCGCGGGTGAACGGGGTGATTCAGGTTCGCGCGTCGGTGAGTGGATCGGCCGGCGCCAGCTATGTGATATTCGGTGTGGATGACACGCGTCCGTATTCGAGCAACTCCATGCCGTATACGTTCGACCTGGATACGCGCGGGCTGTTGGATGGGGCTCACCGTATCTTTGCGGAGGTGTATGACAATTACGGGCTGGCCGCCTCCTCGAACGTGGTGACGATTCGCGTTTCGAACGGCCTGTCTTCTGCGGTGCAGGCGAGGAGCGAGCCGCCGACGCAGGTGGCGGAGCGGCCGATAGCGACACCGCCGGCGCGGGTGGCGGCGAACGCGGAGGCGGCTGCCGGCGCGAGTACGGCGACTTCGACTCAGGAGTCGGAGCGGGCGGCCACTTCCTCTCCGACGGTTGCGGTGAGAGGGCCGCTGCCGGAGCCGACCCGGACGACGGCCCAGTCGGAGGTGGCACCGGCTACGGTTTCGGGCGTCGAGGCGCCGGCCTATGCGAGCCTTCCCGCGGCGCCGACCAGCACGAGGCCTCCGGCGGCAATGACGACCGCTCCAGTGGCAACGGCGACGCCTTCGCTAGAACGAGTGCGCGGGCACACGGTGGTGCTCAATGGGCGGCCGGTGCAGTTCGGCGTGGCTCCGTTCATCAGGAACGGGCGGATGCAGTGCGAGTTCCGGACGCTGTTCGAGCACGTGGGCGCGACGGTGTCGTGGGAGCCGGAGACGCGGACCGCGCACAGCGTGAGCGAAGGCCTGCGGGTGGAGATTCCGATTGGCTCCAGGATGGCTAGAGTGAACGGACAGCCGGTCGATCTGGGGGCGGCGGCGATCATCATGGAGGGTAGGACGATAGTCCCGGTGCGGTTCTTTGCGAGCAGCACCGACTGCGCGGTGGGCTGGGACAGCCGGACGCAGGTGGCCAGCTTGCAGACGCAGACACGAATGATTGCAGGACGCATGGCGGAATAACCCAGCGATCCTAATCAGCGTCGCTTGCTTCACCAACAGCTCGATGGTGCGCCCGACGGGAGGGCGCACCTTCGAGCTGTTGGTCGGGGAGGGTAAAGCGGCGGGGTGGAGAAGCGTCTACGCGCCCGGTTTGCCGATTCTTCAAGGTGGGCCTCGCTGGAATTCCCGGACTAGATAATTTGGTATGGTGTCCGCGGAATTTTCGAGCAAGGGGAAAGTAACCGACGGATTAGTACCGCACGACTTCTTGCACTCTGAACTGACCTTTGTCGGTCCTCAGACCGCATGAGACGACGCTGACAACTGCACAGAATGCCTGTCTGTGATCGTCTAGGTCGATTCCATCGAACTTGAGTCTCTGGTCGAATCTGTTCAGACAGGCTGGGTCCGTGACTGCTAAGCACGTGGCTTCGGTTCCAAGCGAGCTCCGTCCGGCCAAGACCATGAACATGTGACTGGCGTCCATCGGGTGTGGTCCCCTGATGACTAGCCCAAAATCCCACTTCAGAATATCGGCGTCGCCAGCGATGCTAGGCATGTACTTCTCGTTGTTCCGTCGGACTATGACTCTTGGGTTCAGTATCTCGCTGCTCTCCGGATCGGGCTTGAACTCCCATGTTGGACCGCGCTTCTCGAAGAATCGGTTCATGAGGATTCCCGTCCATCTGTTTGCCTTCGGACTGCCGATCGTGTACAGGTTCATCCTCGTTTCCGCCATTTCGAGCACCTCGTCATCGAAGTCATCAGGATTTAGAAGTTCCGGCAGTCTCTCCAGTCCGTAGATAAGGCCAAACGCCTGCATGAGGCCTCTTATGCCTACGTGGTCGGAGAACGTGGTGACCCTGTTCTTCCAGCCTCCCCGCGTCCTGAATGCCGCTCGATATGACAGTGGATTTGCCACGACTGCGAACTGCGCAGTGCTTGGGTCAATGGTCGAAGGCACCAGGACTTTTCTGAGGAGTTGCACGGCCGATTCCTCTGACGCAAGAATGGCCTGCATAGTCTCGCGCAGTCTGGCGGCCAGATCCCTGTGTCCATCGTCGCCAGGGTCGTATCTGAGCACTCGATGGTGTCTGATGTCGAAGGGAATGTCGACCATGTCTCCTCTGGTCAGGAGAATTACAGGTTTCCGTGACGAATGGGCAATGGCCACCTCATACATGACATTGGGATTCGCTTCCGTAAGATCAGCAATGCAGAACCGTGAGTTCTCTATGCCCTGGATTATCTGCTTGTCGATGGGCCCTGGCTGCACGTGACTCTCAGCTAGGACACATTCGAGGCCGTGGTCCTTGGCTGCTGGGACGATCGCATTCCTGTAGGTTTCGCGGAAGGAGTCCTTGTACGGCATCATCACGAAGACGGTCATCAGTTACCTCCGTATCACCACGATGATCCTGGTAGGCCAAGGGGCACACATCATTGTGTGACCGAAAGGCGCTGTACTCTGTCGGAACTCATCGAGGCAGCAATACGCTGCCTCCCAGATGCTGAATTCGGAGGGCAAAGCGTGTGTCCTGCTCTCCTTCCCTCTCCAGGGATTCCATCCGGATGTTCCAACGGACTTTGGCTCCCCAGCGGCGACATCCCGTGAATCCCAGCTAACCCATTCTAGCGGACGTTAGCGATGGGAATCCGCGGCCGCGACTGCTTCTTCATCTGCCACAGGATAGCGGCGGCGACTACGCGGTTGTCGTGCTCCGGCCAGTCGATGTCAACTCGCCGCAGGCACTGTGCTGCTACCTCGTGCAGACTGAGCGCCTCACTCCCGTCTCCGTCGGAGGTTGGCATCCCCCAACTGCTTGACTTAGGGACCGTCTCCCCCGATGCTGACCCTTGGCGCAAATCCCCTCTCAGAGCGGCTTCAGCGGCGCCACAGCGCCCACGGACCGGAGAACAAAGGACGGGATCTCCTTCGAAATTCCGGGGACATCTCGGGAATTCCGGGGACACCATACCAAATTATTGACTCCGCCAGCCTTCGCCAAGGCTACCGATGGCAAGCGCGTTCTCGTTTGGTGCGCGCGTGGGCGTGGGAACGGGACAAGATAGGTAACTGTGGGGGGGTTGAAAGAGCCGGCATCCAAGAATCGGCCTGAGATTCGTCGCCCGGGATTGCCCGCAGAGGCCCAACTCGCGTCCCAGAACAGCTCGGCCATGCGACACCGGGACTTTTTCAACACCCCCTCTGTCGCTAGGTTTGCGGACTGGATGATTCAGGTGCGTGTCCCCAGAATTACCTGGGGCCTTTGACACTCGGACAGTGGGCGGCTCAGTCTCACCTGCGCGTGTAGACCGCGGAAAGGAGCACAAGGGCGCCGGCTAGAAGACTGATCCCTCCTACCCACCACCAGGTCGCGACCTGGACCGTCCAGGCATGCCCGAAGGCCGCACCGCCGGTGGCCGCGAGTACGGAACCTATGACCACCTGACTCCGGACAACACGGACTCGAACTGAGTCGCGCCGCGATTCCTGAGCCGTCGCTCCAGAGGTCGTCTCTTCCGGACTATTGGGTTGCACGTTCATCTCCCTCCTCTGTCCCTCTCACCAGCCGCGCCGCCTGCGCTCCCCAGCCGGTCTGTCGACAGCTGGCACCACGCCCCATGCCCTCCTTCAGATGCCACACTGGCTGCTCGGGTTAACATCCCTTAGCACCCGCCGGGTGCCGGTCTCTGCGCCACCGTTCCCGGATGACGCCGTAGGTCCGCCCCTGTGGAGTCTCACAGCCCTCGGCGAATTCCGTCCCCGCAATTTGGTCCTCGGAACTTACGCCGGAATTGGAGAGCGACCATAATCGGCGTCGCTTTCTTGGCGGGGAGGGTAACAGGGCGGCGCGGAGAAGCATCTACGCGCCTGTCGCTCAGGCGAGGAGGAGGGGCGCAGCCAGGACGTCTTGCCCGAGGAATGACGCGGTGCCCTCGGCTCTCGACCGCGCACCAGGAATGCCATTGGCCGCTTCACCATGAACGCGAAGACCGGCATGCTCTACTTGGTCGGAACCCCGATCGGCAATCTGGAGGATATCACTCTGCGCG
>CAZWRO010000202.1:0-4035 GCA_964635365.1 uncultured bacterium
ATCACCTGCATCTCCCAGACCTTCGCCTTTGCCGCCGCGCGCCAGCCGCTCACCTCCGGATAGGCGGCATCCCCGAAGAGCACGCTTGGCGCATCCACCTCGCGAGGGGGGAGCCAGCCGAACTCGCCGAGGTACAGTGGCTTTTCCCGCTTCCACTCCCATACGGTCCGAGGGTAATTGTCCAGGAGCGCGGGCGCCTCCAGCCAGTAGGCCGTCTCCGGCCACAGGTTCCAGTGCGGCAGCTCGTGCGGATAGTGAAGATTGATGATGTCGGCCTTGCCGCCCGGGTCGCCGTCTCCGTCGAACATCACCGGACGAGTGGGATCGTGCTCCCGGATCACATCGGCGAGCCCCGCCACCTTCTCCTCGACCCCCTCGATCTGGTCGCCGCCACAGAGCAGCAGCTCGTTCTCCGCGCTCCAGATCACGATGGAGGGGTGGTTGCGGTGCTGCTTCACCTGTGCCGCCAGATGTCCCCGGGAGTTGCTCCAGAACTCCTCCTGTGTCAGCGCGTAGTTGGGCGATAGACACCACAGCGCCGACTCCCAGATGATCAGCATCCCGGTCTCGTCGGCCGCCTCGTACCATTGCCGAGGCCACGGCTGCGCGTGCAGCCGCATCGCGACACAGCCCGCGGCCTTGGCCAGATTGTAGGCGGCCGCGGGATCGCCATCGTACTCGGGAAGTGGATGGGAGGCGGTGGCGAGCAGATTGATCGGAGTGCCGTTGAGGAAGAACCTTTCCCCCTCGATCCAGAACTCGCGAAAGCCAAACCGGGTCTCCACGGAGTCCCCAATCGCCCCCGTCCTGGCGCCGACGACGAGAGAGTAGAGGTGGGGATCTTCGGGAGACCACAGCCGCGGCGAGGGCCACTGTGCCTCCAGTGTCACCACCCCGGACTCTCCCGGCTCGACGACCACGGTGCGCGGCGAGAACGATGGTCCCGGTCCTCCTTTGGCGATCCGCGCGGTCACGGTCGTCTGCTCGCGCCTGACGCCGCGGTTGTGGAGAGTTACGTTGAGAGCGAGCTCCATTTCCCGCACGGAGGTGATAACCCCAACATCGTCAATCCATACCCGCGGCCGCGCCTCGACCGAAACGCTCTCCCAGATGCCGAATTCGCGGGCGCGCGATCCGATGGGCGCCAGAATCCCATCCTTTATCCATGACCCCATCAAGACGCCGGACTGCGGCTCCTCCGCCTTGGCGGCCGCGCTGAGCAGGCAGGTCCAGTCCTCCACGCCGACGAGCAGATGGTTCCACCCGTTCAGCACGGCATGCTCGGTGAGGTCGTATTCTCGCGGCTCGTAGCCGCCGAGATAGCCCCCGACGTGGTGGCCGTTGAAGTGCACTCGCTGGCCGTACTTCACGCCCTCCAGCCTGAGCACGATGCGTTTCCCCGACCACGAGGAGGGGAGGCGGAAGGACTTGCGGTACCACTGACAGTGGGGGCCGTCGGCTCGCCAGGGCCGCACGGAGGGTACGAACGCGGTTCCCCACGGCGCGTCGTCGCCGGGAGGAGCGTCCGCCGCTCCGGAGACGGATTGCCATTCGCCATCCAAGGTGATGGTGGGCCGGGCAAGGCCCTCCCCGCGCGCAAGGACCACCGCGCAGATCGCGACAAGCAGCCGCAGCAAGACATTCCTGAGTCTCATAGCCGTGTCCCGGTCCACATCAGTTTCTCGTAGACCTGGGCGGCTTGTTCGAGCTGTTCGAGGTCAAGCCGCTCAGTGGCCGTATGGGCCTGGCCTTCTTCCCCGGGCCCGAATACCAGCGCCGGGATGCCCGCGGCGTTCAGAGGCCCCGCGTGGGTGGTGCCTGTCATCCCGTGAATCGGCGCCTTGCCCGTCACCTCCCGCACGGCCGCGCTGACGGCCTGCGCCAGTGGATGATCCGCGGAGAGGCTCATCCCGGGAACCGCCAGGTGCGGCGCGCTGACCTGCAGTCCCAGGTCCTCATCGATGGCGCTCGCGAGATAGCTGCGCACCTCCGCGACGGCCTTCCGCGCCTCCTCCCCGGGCAGCAGACGGCGATCGAGGTGGATTTCGCACCGGTCCGGCACAACGTTGAAATGCTCCCCACCGTATATGCGGCCCACCATCAGCGTCGCCTTCCCGAGCAATGGGTGATTCTCCCGGCCGACGCCGCCCCGGGCGAAAGCCTCGACTGCCTGCAAGACGCGGGACATTCGGTAGATGGCATTGACACCCTCTTCCGGTCGCGAGCCATGCGCGGCCTTGCCTCTGGTGGCGATGGTGAAGCGGACCACGCCCTTGTGAGCGACCACGATTCTCAACGCCGTTGGCTCTCCCACAATCACCCCGCGTGCTCGCAGGCCTGACTCGAGCAGGCTGTGCAGCCCGAGCATGAGGTGCTCCTCGTCGGCCGTGGCGGAGAAGATGACCGTGTAGGGAGGCTTCTTTCCGCTTGCGGCCACCCGCGCCAGAGCGGCCACCATCGCGGCCAGGCTGCCCTTGTCGTCGGCCGCACCCCGGCCGCAGAGCGCGCCTTCCTCAATCCTCGGGGAGAATGGCTCGCCTTCCATGCCCTCGCCCGACACGGTATCGAGGTGGGCGTCGAACCAGACTGAATCTTCCTGCTCTCCGGGTATCGTGGCCAGCACACTGGGGCGCCCGGGCGCGGCCTCCCGCTCCTCATGATCGATGCCCGCCTCCTCGAGCTGTGAGGCGACGAAGCCTGCGAGTTGGGCCTCCCCGCGGCCTTCGCCAACGGGGCCGTCCAGGGGGTTCACGCTGGGAATGGCAACCATGTCTGCCAAGAGCTTCTGCAGTCGACCGCTATCCATCTAGCTCACATCCTTTCGCAGACGAACACCTGTCCTCTCTTGCTTCGCCAACTCGCTCCGCCATCCTCTCCGGCGAGGCCGGGGCCGACGCGGCGCGGCCGGCGGCGAGCGATGGCGCGGTATGTGAATCCTGACGCCATCGATGCATGATGTGTCACAGGCCAGGCGTGGTATAATAGCGCGACCTTATCAGGCGCGGTGGCTGGCCACCACGGCAGAGCCGCGGCACAAGTGGCTTTGGGTCGGAGAGATCTACCCAGGCCAGACCATCACGCGATCGTGGCGCGTAACTAGGAGGAAAACAACTGATGCCAATGCCCAAGCGCAGCATCCTGCCCGCAGCAATGGTCGTCTGCATCCTGCTGGTGGCGGGCGCGGCCGCGCCTGCGGAAACATCCTGGCCGGCCTCTTTCCACTGGACCGTGGGCGTCTCTTCTGATGACACCTCGCGGGTGCAGTTGAGTGGGCACCTGAAGGGGCCGATTGGTGAGAACCTGGGCCTCACGTTGGGCGGCTGGTGGATCACCGGGGGCAGTGACAACCGGGCCTTCGCAGGCGACAACTACATCGACTACGACAAGTCTCCTCTCTACCTCGCCGCCGGCCGCAAGTTCGTTCCCTTCGGCCCCGCCGGCGTGCTCGTCTCGCCCGGCCTCGAGGGAGCAGAGCTGGGACTGAGCTGGGACCGGGTGAAAGTCAGGGCGATCACGGGCGAACTCGCCTTCACACCCGCCACGGGCCAGACTCGCTTCACCTATGCTGGCAACCGCGCGCCAGAGGATGAGGACGTCGACGCCGCGCGCGCCGAGCTGGCGCTGACAGAGAGCGACGCCGCGGTGCCGGTGACGGTCGGGTTCAACTGGCTCGACGTGTTGGACGATAGTGGCACCAGCTGGGATCTCTCGCTCGGCCTGAGCCAGGAATTCACGCTCTACGGTGAAGTTGCTGACTATGAGGACGCTGATGCCACTGTCTACGGCCTTCGCTGGACCGACATGTACCGCCACCCCGGCTCGGTCAGACACACGATCGTCGTGCTTTACGACCGGGACATCGAGGTCGGCTTCGTTCCCGCCGCGGTCGGCGCCACGCAATTCTTCGAAGGCCAGGACGGGCTGGCCGGCGGCATCTATCACCAGTTCGCTCCCCGCCGCGCGATCGGCCTGTACGGGGACAGCGACGACATGATCGTGACCCTCTTCGGCACGGAGTTGTTCTAGCGACGCATC
>CAZWRO010000203.1:0-1970 GCA_964635365.1 uncultured bacterium
CCTCCATGAGCTCGGCCTTGGCCTCGTCGACACCGGCGACGTCGTCGAAGGTGACGTTGGGGCCGGTCTCGGGGTGGCGCCGGGCGCGGCTGCGGCCGAAGGAGAGGGCCTGGTTGCCGCTGGCCTGAGTCTGGCGGACGACGAAGATCCAGAAGCCGAAGATGAGGAGGCCAGTGATGAGGAGGTAGAAGATAGCGTTGACCCAGAAGTTGGAGAGGGGAGGCTGCTCGAAGGTGACCTTGACGCCGTGCGCGACGGCGACGGGAACGTAGGTTTCTTCGTCGATGGGAAGGTTGACGACATAGCGGGTGCCGCTTTGGAGCAGACCTTCGCCGCGGCTCTTGGCGCCGGTGGTGAGGGTCTTGACCTCGCCGGACTCGACCTTCTGGATGAAGGTGGTGAAGTCGAGCGGAGTCTCCGGCTCCTGGCTCTTGATAGACTGGTGGAGGAGAATGATAGCGACCGCCACCAGGGCAACCCAGCTAAGTATTCTGAAGAAGCGCGCCAAAAGTACCTCTCTTCGAAGCCGGCGGTTGCGCCGGCCGCTGCAATGCTATGGTTCCCGCGCACCGCGGGGTGCAAACGCGCTTGTGGTTATTGTAGCACAGGGGCCGGCCCGCGGCAATTCGGGCGGGGAAGCGGGATGGTCCTTGGGCCGTGCCCGGGAAGCGCGAGTTAGCCAAACCACGTAGTGGGCCTCCCCTACCCCTCTTGTTTGCTGTATTCCATGTGTGAGGCGGAAAACCGAAGTGAGGAGACTGCTATACCTCATTCGTCGGGTGTTTTCCGCGTGGGAGGCGGAAAACTGGTGGGTGTTTTCCGCGCAGGAGGCGGAAAACTGATGCGTGTTTTCCGCGCAGGAGGGAAACGTCACTCGATAATGGAGTGGGAGGTGTCGTCGGTGGAGGCTTCGTCGGGATCGCCGACGGGGGAAGCTGCGGGTGAAGGCGGTCTTTCGCTGCGTGCGAGCTCGCGAGCGGCGAGGACGGAGGCGCCGATGACGCCGGCGTCGTCGGCGAGCTGAGCGGGAACGATGCGGCAGGTGGAGGCGGGGACCATGAGGGCCCGGACGCGGACGGTGCGCATGATGGGCTCGAAGAGCCAGCGGCCGGATTGGGCGACACCGCCGCCGACGATGAGGACCTGGGGGTTGTATAGCTGGATGAGGTTGGCGATGCCGATTCCGAGGTAGTGGCCGGTTTCGGCGAGGACTTCGATGGCCATCTGGTCGCCCTGCTCGGCGGAGTGAGCTATGAGGGCGGGGGTGATGGAGCCGAGGCGGTAGTCGACCATGTCGGCGATGGCGGACTGGCGGCCCTGCTGGATTTTGGTGATGGCGCGTTGGACGATGGCGTCGCGTCCGGCGAGCGCCTCCCAGCAGCCGCGATTGCCACAGCCGCAGAAGGGGCCGTCGGGATCGATGGTCATGTGGCCCACTTCGGCGAAGCCTTCGGTGGGGCCGATGCGGAGGTCGCCGTCGATGATGGCGCCGCCGCCGATGCCGGTGCCGAGGGTGATCATTACGACGTCGGAGAAGCCCTGGCCGGCGCCGAACTCGTGCTCACCGAGGGTCTGGACGAAGACGTCGTTGAGCATGAAGGAGGGGAGGCCGAAGGCTTCGCGAATGGGGGGCAGGACGGGGACGCCTCGGGAGTCGACGAAGTTGGGGGAGTAGACGCAGAGGCCCTCTCGGGAGCGGTGGGCTCCGGGGACGCCGACACCGATGGCGCGGACGTCTCGGGTGGAGAAGCCGGCGTTGCTGAGGGCATCGTCGATGGCTTCGATGGCGCGATCGATGGCGGCTCTGAGGCCGACTTCGGCGAGCGCGGGTCTGCGGGCCTCGCCGAGGATATGGCCCTCGGCGTCCACGACGCCGGCGCGGATGTTGGTACCCCCGATGTCGACTCCGACATAGCGTGCTACGGGCCCGGACCCAGCCTCTTCCACGAATGCCTCCCAGTGGCTTCGCT
>CAZWRO010000203.1:2070-4025 GCA_964635365.1 uncultured bacterium
CGTGCTACGGGCCCGGACCCAGCCTCTTCCACGAATGCCTCCCAGTGGCTTCGCTGGAGCGCATTTCATAACCTCGAGAGGAGGTTATGAAACAGCTTCTCGGCCACGCTGTTTCACAGCTCTTAGCCAGATTCAGATTCCCGGGGTGTGAGGAGCTCGGAGATCTGTGCGGCCAGGGTAACGGCGTTGAACGGTTTGATAACGTACCCTTCCGCCCCGAGCGCTAGCCCTTGCTCGATATTACTGTCCTCGCCGAGGGCTGTGAGGAAGACAGTTGGGATGTGGGCCGTGGCGGGTGAAGACTTGAGCCAGCGGCACACTTCGAGGCCGTCCATCTCGGGCATTAGGATGTCCAGCAGGATTAGATCGGGGGGGTCGCGCTCGATGGAGGCAATGGCCTCTTTGCCGTCCTTGGCTTGCGCCACTTGATACTGGTCGCCGAGCGCGTGGCGAATACACTCGGCGGCCAACTCGAGGATGTTGTCGTCGTCGTCAACTACCAGGATCTTCGGACCAGCTCCCTTGCTCGGCGGCGCTTCAGCCATCATTGCCCTCGTTGATCCGGAGTGAGAGTCAGGTTTCGTCGTGAGCGCTCAATTTGCCTGCCGAAACGCGTATCACAACGGCGACAATCTGTGGGGTCAGGGAACAGGCTTGGCGTCAATTGGCATCTCGGTTAGCATCCCTATTGTAGGCTCAGAAGCGCAGATGTCAAGCCTAGGGGATTGGGTAGGCGTGTGCGTGGGGTGTGGAGGGCGCCTTGAGCGAAATCTCAGAGCGGTGGGGAGGCGGCTTGCGTTTGGGACATTCCTATGTTAGCATCTGGCTGTGTGCGCCGGTAGCTCAGGTGGATAGAGCGTGGGGTTGCGGACCCCAAGGTCGGAGGTTCGAGTCCTCTCCGGCGTACCACTGAAGCTGTGTGTGGAGCGAGGCCCTCGCGGTGACGAGGGCCTTCGTCGTTGGTTGGGCCGGTGGGTGATGGGGGCAGTAGTCGGGGAGTCTCGGAGGAGAACAGGGGCATGAGGATCAGAGTTGGAGTCGGGCTGAAGGCCCTGGCGTTGCTGATCGTGACGTTGGTGTTGCTGGCGGTGGGCTCGGCGTCGGCGGGTTCGGCGACGCCGGCTGAGTCGTGGGTGCTGCGGTACGCGACGCGGGCCGGCGATAGGGCGAGGTACTCTTTCGACGGGTCGGGGCGCGTGATGGTGGAGGTGGAGGGGCTCGAGGGGAGTATGCGATCGGAGATGCAGTTGCACATGGAGTGCTTGGCCGAGTTCATGGGAACCGGTGATGATGGTCTGGTGAGGGTGCGAGGGTCGGTGTTGTCGGGGGCGGCGCGGTCGACGATGAACGGAGAGGTGTTGGACGAAGTCATCGATCCAATGGTGCAGGTGTATTACATTTCGGCGCGGGGGGAGCTCGACCGGACGGAGGAGGTGGAAGGGGCGGCGAGGACGTTGGGGTATTTCGAGATGCCGGGGTTCGAGCCGGACGATGTTTGTCTGGTGCTGGATGTGGGAGTGCTGCCGGAAGGGGAGATTGCGGTCGGTGGGAGCTGGAGCGGGTCGGTGGACATCGGGGGAGAGGAAGAAGAGGAGTCGGTTACGGTGCAGTACCAGTCGCGCTTGGTGGGCGAAGGGGAGTATCAGGGGCGGCCCTGCGTGAGGATCGAGACGGATTTCGATTGCCCGATCAGCCCGCCGACGGGGGGAGAGGGCATGGAGGTGCGGGGGCGGATCTACGGGCATTTGGAGTGGCACTTCGACCGGGAGAGGGGGGTTGTGATGGTGATGGAGGGGCCGCTCCGGGTGGCTTTCACGGGGAGCTTTGGGGACGAGGAGGGGAACGAGTTCGCGATGAGCATGAGGTATGTGATGAACGTGCGCAGCGCGCTGACGGAGTTCAACGGGCAGAGGGTGGGCGGGGGCTAGGCGGGGGCTTGTCGGTGGGGTGGGGGG
>CAZWRO010000204.1:0-4023 GCA_964635365.1 uncultured bacterium
ATGGTATACTGGTCGCGTTGAGGACGGGCCTGCTAGGGTCGCGGTACGCGCGTCTATAGGCACTTCAGATGGCCGTCTCTCCGGGTCCGTCCTCAACAGCCGCGACCCAATGGAGGGGCGGCCATCTTCTGTGCCGGAGAACATCATGGCAGAGCTACCGTCAGATGCCGAGCTTGCCATACTCTATCGGTCTGGTTTCAATACGGGCGAGATCGCCAGACAGTTCGATACCACGCGGGCAACCATCAGGGGAAGACTGAAGCGGCATGGCGTGCGGTTCAGGTCATCCAAGGAGTCAAAGCAGTTACGCCGAGAGCAGGGCCGCCCGATTACCTTTGAGGGGTATTGGACAGGCAAGAAACAACCCGCCGACATGGTGGCGAGAAGGATCGCCAAGATACGCGGCCCGCGGCATTATGGTTGGAAGGGAGGGCACGAGCGCCGACCATATCGCCGCATGGTCAAGAAGACGGCGTGTGCGGACTGTGGCGCGACTGAGGCCCTCGTAATTCATCATCGAAATGATGACCACGAAGACAACCGCATGGGCAATCTTCAGGTTCTATGCTCCCCGTGTCACAGCCGACTGCACAAGACGGCATATTGGCGACGGAGGGGGGATGTCCATTGACCCGTCTCGACCAAGGGAGCTTCGACCGCGAGTGCGTGGGGCACATACTACTCGGCGATTGTCGGAAGTTGGCGGCCCGCTTCCCGGAGGGCAGCATCTCGGCCATCATAACCTCGCCGCCATACCCACAGGGGAAGAAGAAGGTGGAGGATCTCGGACGGTATCGGCAGACCGGCACGGCGGAGGAGCAGCGGGCGCAGATACTCGGAGGCGACGCACCGGCGCATGGTACGCACTTCTGGAGGGAAGACGCCCGCCCTGAGCGTCAAGGCCACATCCACGGCCAGCCGAACGCGAAGGGCGAAACCGGGCTTGAGGTGCGGATCGCCGCCCCCGACTGGCTCGACTGGTTCGTCGAGATAGCGACGGCGCTCAAGCCGTGCCTGAAGCCCAATGGGAACTTCGTGGTCAATGTGGACTCCTGCTGCTTCCCGACACGGCACAGGCATTGGGGGGTGTTCTCCCTGCCCGAGCGCATGGAGGCGGCGGGCTGGTGCTTCGTGGATGCGCTGATATGGGAGAAGCCCAACGGCCCGCCGGTGTCGGTAGCGACCCGCTTCCATCACTCCTGGGAATTCGTCTATTGGTTCGCCAACGGGGATCGGTGGGAGGCGGACATAGACGCGGTGCGGACGGAACACGCCGGGGTTTGGGATGAGAACATTTCGTCTCAGTGGCGGGAGAGGGGCGGCGGCAGGCCGGCAGATCTTCCCAATCCCAACGGTGCTCGCCCCAAAGACGTATTCTCCTGCCCGGTCGGCGGGACGCGCTGGCATACCGTGGGCGGCGCGCACTTCGCTGCCATGCCCCTCGCCCTGGCCGAGTGGATAGTCAAGTGGGCGACGAAGGAGGGCGATCTGGTCTTCGATCCCTTCGGCGGCGCGGGCACTACCCCCGTCGCCTGCATCCGCCTGGGTCGGCGGTGGGTTATGTCTGAGATCACGGAGGCGGCCGCCCTGATAGCCGAGCGGCGCACCCAGCTCGCCACGCAGGGTTTCATGGATGAGGAGATACAGCCGGAGCGGGAGCAGGCGGCGCTGCCCCTGGCGCTGTGAAAACCCCAGAAAGATTGCAAGGAAGGAGCGAGTTGGTATGGCTGAGGTGAGCGATGCGATGGAGAGGTGCTTGCGGCGGCTGGCTTCCTTTGCTGTGGTTTTGAGACTGGAGGGGGAACTTGAGGGGGTGCACACTGACGCGGGGATCATCAGGCGAACGAGAGCGGCTATGATCGAGGAGGACATCGCCGCTGCTCGCGCGATGTTGAATCCGTGGCACATTCGGCGCATGGGCTGGTGGGAGCGCGCGGTGCGCTGGTGGGAGGATCTGACCGGGCCCGCTTGACACGGCAGATTCTTTGTGCTATTACGGCGACAAGGCATGTCTCGTTTTCGCGACTGGGTGAACGAGAGCGGAAGGGAGGCGGTAGTTATGCGGCGCTCACGAAAGACGAAGACTGAGCCGGAGGGTGTTCCCCAGGAAACTGCGGCCTCGGCGCCGACCCCGCACACATTCGACTTCGCAGACTTTGTGAGGGCGGTGGCGAAGCCGGCACCCAGGTTGGACTTGGCGGCGCAGGCGCTGGTGAGGGAAGTGGTGCAGGAGAAGGGCTTTGAGCACGTCCTGACCTACCGGCTGCCGGATGGGTCGATCCTGATTACGAAGAGGTAGCGGTGACGGCGACTGCAGGTGGCGTTGATACCGGGGAGGATCTCCGCCGGTGGGTGGAGCAGGACCCACGCGGCGCGATGGCGGTACTGGCGCGCAACGACGCCGATTACTTCCTCAACACCTTCTGCAAGATCAGGAATTTCCAGCTGGGGACGGAGGTGCCGTTCTCCGAGCGACCCATTCAGCGGCAGTTTCGGGAACTGATCTCTGAAGAGAAGCTGGTGGTGGCGGCGAAAGCTCGCGAGGTGGGCTGGACGTGGGAGCTGGCGCTGCTGAGCCTGTGGGAAGCCTGGCATTTCGCGCCCTATGAGTGCATTTACCTCTGCCAGCGCGAGGATAACGCGGAGGAGTTCATTCGCCGCATCCGTTGGGCGGCAGAGCAGCTGCCGGACTGGCTCGGCTTTCCCCCCGAAGAGAAGCCCACCACGAAGACCCGCTTTGCTATCAAGGTGGATGGCAAGGAGTCGGAGATCCTGGCCTTCCCCTCGGTCCCCACGGCGATCGAGTCCTGGCATCCGCGCCGGGTGATTGCCGACCAGTGGGGGCTGATTCCCGACAAGGTTTTGCCGTCGGCCCTGGGCGCGATCGGGCTGGATGGCTACTTCGTCGGGCTGGACACCTCCCAGGGGCTGGGCAATGAGTTCGCCAACGTCTATCTGAGCGCCCGGGACGGACACCCCGAGCTGTACGCGCCCCAAGGCCGGCGCTTTCACAGCATCTTCGCCACCTGGCACGATAACCCGAGCTTTGACATCCGGCCGTCGGGCGGGACGCGAATGGACACGGAGCGCATGTACCCGGAGAACGATCGGGAGGCGTTCAACATCGTGGCGGCGGGCACACCGGTGTACCCGGAGTTCCGGGCGGCGCTGCACGTCGCGAAGGAACCCTTGCGGGCGATGGTGGGCTTCCCCATCTTGGTCGGCGTGGACTGGGGGAACACTCCCGCGGCCGTCTGTTTCCAGATCGGGTATTCCGGGCAGGTGCGGATTCTGGCGGAGTTTCAGGAGATGCAGCCTGGGGTGCGGCGCTTCGGGCGGATTCTGCTGGACCAGTTCGCCCAGAGGTGGCCGGGCTTTCAGTTCATCTGGTGGGGGGACCCCTCGGGCCGCAGTCCCAGAGACACCGACGGCAAGAACTGTTTCCAGATTCTGCGGGATGACTTCGGGATTCGGATGAACGCGGGGCTGTCGCAGTGGACGAAGCGGCGGGAGGCGGTGGCGCGCCGGCTGAGCAACCTCGTGGACGGCGAGCCCGGCTTGATCGTGGACCCCAGCTGCCAGCTGCTGATCGAGGGATTCATGGGCCAGTACCCCTTCCCCGATCGGAAAGACGAAGACGCGTATGCCAACTTCGAGGCGACGCGGGGGCGGGAGAGGGAGAGGATGCTCGACCATGCCTAGAGCTGGCGGCGTAACTCGGCGCTCCGGGGACCGGATGCCGGAGAAGGGCCTGCACAGCCACACGCAGGACGGGCTGGCCCATGCGCTTTCAGGTATCGACCGGCAGGGCCGGAGCCAACGCAGGCAGAGCGCCGGCGTCCAAGAGCCGCCGCGCACCTTGATTTCGGAGAGAGTCGATGGCTGAGAGCAGAGAGGAACCTACAACTGCGACACGAGAGCCGGGAGTCTACGTCCGCATGATCGGGGAGGGCCAGGTGCAGGTCGAGTCTCTTGGGCTCCCCTCTCCCTTGGTCGCCCTCGGACTGCTGGAGCTCGCCAAGA
>CAZWRO010000205.1:0-4018 GCA_964635365.1 uncultured bacterium
GGGGGTTGGGCATCTGCTGGATCCGCGTAGAGTGCTGGATTTCGTGATCTTCGGGATTGCCGAACACAAGTACTACGCCGGGGAGAAGGTGGCGAACGCGCACCGGAAGGGGTGGATCGACGAGGACTTGGGGGAGGACTACCAGCCAAGCGTGCGGTTGTTCTTTAGGCGGGAGGAGCTGGAGGCGCTGCCGGGATATGTGGACGATGGGGTGCATGTGTTGATGGTACGGAACGAGGTTCCGCTGGGGCGGCTGGCGTGCGCGGTGTTCCCCAGCGCGGCCGCCAGGGAGGCGGCACTGGGGGCGGCGGAGGCGAGGTCGAGGGAGCGGCTGGCGGATCGGTGCCTGGTTGCGTCCGCGGAGTGCTGCGGGGAACCAATGGCCTACGTGAACGGGACGAACGAACTAGTTTCCGAGTGGGTCGGTGGCGGAAGCGACTGAATTACTTCGCCGCCTGAAGGGTAACGCTGCCGGGGTAGGAGTGCAGAGGCGGGGACGGGCGGGGGGACACGCGCCCGGAAACAGAGGGGTCGTCACCACAAGCGAGGAAACGCGGGTTGATCGGGGGAATCCCGGCACAGTACACACCCAAGGGAGACCGCGACATGACCCCACTGCTCTACGCGCTGGCCGCCGGCCTCGTCATGGCCATCGCCTCCATCGTCGAGAAACTCGGCCTCACCAGCATGCAGCCCTATGCCGGCCTCTTCGTCCGGTCGGGCGCCGTCATCTGCTTTCTCGGACTCTCCGCGCTGCCGTTCGGCCGCTATGCAGACTGGTCGGGATTCACCCCGCGCGGCGTCATCTTCCTCGCCCTCGGTGGGCTGCTCGCCGGACTCATCGCCCACTTCCTCTACTGGCAGAGCCTCAAAGCCACCAGCCCCGACTATGTCGTCCCCATCATGGTCGGCACCAGCCAGGCCGCCGTCGTCCTCCTCAGCTTCGGGGTGCTGCGCGCCCGCGTCTCCCTGGGCCAGGTCGCCGGCGTCGCCCTCGTCATCGTCGGCGTCGCCCTCATCCAGCTCATGAAGCCGAGGTGACGCCGTGCCGGCCCCGGGAGACTCAACGGCGGGGGGCCGAAATGACTTCGGCGCCTGAAGGGTAAGGCCGGCGGGGTAGGAATGTAGAGGCAGGGACGGGAGGGGATGCCGCGAGGCATCCTCTCCTTTGTTGAAGGGCCGCGCGGGGAGGCCTCGCGGCCTCCCCGCTGTTATTGAAAGGATGGTCCAGGGATGAGCACGGAACGGAAGGTCACGATCAGCACGGTGTGCTTCGAGCTGCCGGACCCGTCGGAGGAGGTGCCGCCGGCGACCAAGCAGGAGAACCTGGCGAAGGGGATTCGCTTCGTGGAGGAGGCGGCCCGGCGCGGGAGCGACTTGGTGGTGCTGCCGGAGTTGTTCGCCACCAAGCGGACGCCGCTGGAGCCCGCGGAGGCGGCGGAGCCGGTGCCGGAGGGGGAGATCTCGGTGGCGCTGGCCGGGGCGGCCCGGAAGCATGAGATGTATGTGGCGGGGTGTCTGTACGAGCGGAAGGGGGAGCGAATCTACAACACGGTGGCCTTGTTCGACCGCAAGGGGGAGCTGGTCGGGCGCTACCACAAGGTGCACCTGCCCAAGGGCGAGGACGAGGTGGCGACTCCGGGGGACGGGTACCCGGTGTCCGAGACTGATTTCGGGAAGGTGGGCGCGGTGGTGTGCTATGACCTGAACTTCCCGGAGGCGGTGCGGTGTCTGGCGCTGGAGGGGGCGGAGGTGGTGTTGTGGCCGACGATGTGGTCGGAGCCGCGCGCCCACTACGCGGACGTGATCATGCGGGCGCGGGCGATGGAGAACAAGGTCTATCTGGTGGCGGCGAACTACACGCAGAAGGGCGTGGACCCGAGCGCGGTGCACTTCGGGCGGAGCGCGATCATCGACTGGGACGGGATGGCGCTGGCCGACACCGGCCGGCGGGAGGGGGTGGCGACGGCCACCGTTGACCTGGCGGAATCCAAGAACGTGTTCGGGTGGCCGGATTCGCTGTTGACGGAGCGCTTGCCGCAAACCTATGGGCGTATCTGTCGGGAGTAGGGATAGATGTTACTCCATAGGATGAGATCCGGGAGCGAACTGCCTGTCCTGGGGGTGGCGCTGGTGCTGATGGCGGCGGCCGTGGGCTGCGCCTCCGGCGGCCGCGCGGTGGAGCCCGGGCGGCTGGTGGTGGAGGCGCCGACACTGGTGTGCCTGGGGGTGCGGTGGTATATGGACGGCGACGAAAATGGGAATGCGACGGTCCGGGTGAGCTATCGGGAGCAGGGCGCGGAGGTATGGCGAGAGGCGATGCCGCTGTTCCGGGTGGGCACGGAACCGGAGGCGGGCGAGGTCGAAACGCGCCTGCTGACCCCCGAGGGGAGGGAGGAGTGGCCGTTCCCGGCCGGCAACTTGTTCGCCGGCAGCGTGCTGGGGCTGCGGTCGGACACGGCTTACGAGATTCGGCTGGAGCTTTCGGACCCGGACGGGGGAGCGGCGACGGAGATCGTGGAGGCGCGGACGCGGCCGGAGCCGGTGGCTCCGGAGCCCCTGCGAGTGCTGCACGTGAGGCCGGGCGACGGCGGAGGCGCGGGCACGGAGGCCGACCCGCTGCGAGGCCTGGCGGCGGCGAACGCGGCGGCGCAGCCGGGCGATTTGATGTTGGTGCACGCGGGGGTGTACCAGGGGACGTTCTTGACGGACAAGAGCGGAACCGCGGAGGCGCCGATCGTGTGGCGGGGGGCGGGCGATGGGGAGGCGGCCATGGACGCCGGAGGGGCGCACCGCGCGGTGAGCGCGAATGCGGTGCGACATGTGTTCTTCGAGGGGCTGGCGATCCGGAACGCGGAGTACGGGATGGTGACCCACGGGGCCTCCGATGTGGTGGTGCGGGGGTGTCATTTCTACGACAACGAGTATGGGTTCGCGGGCTACAAGCACGAGCCGCTGATGAAAAACCTGTACCTCGCGAACAACTTGTTCGAGGGTCTCTCGACGTGGCCGCGGACGCTGGGGATCGAGGACCGGCGGGCGGTGCAGCTGTCGGGGGGGGGGCACGTAGTCTGCTACAACCGGATCCGCGGGTTCGGAGACGGCATCGACATCATGAGCCACGCGCCGAACCGGGCCATCGATTTCTACGGCAACGAGATCTCCGAGTGTACGGATGACGCGATCGAGATGGATTACGGGCAGAGCAATGTCCGGGCGTTTGACAACCGGATCACGAACTGCTTCGAGGGGATCAGCACGCAGCCGCTCTATGGCGGGCCGTGCTACATCGTGCGCAATGCGATGTACAACCTGGAATACACGCCGTTCAAGATGCACAATAATCCCTCGGGGGCGTTGTACTTCCACAACACGGTGGTCATGCACGGGACTCCGTGGCCGCTTTACACCAGCGCGGAGGTGCGGAACGCGGTCTCCCGCAACAACTTGTACGTGGGGACGGAGGCCGACTACGCGATGGAGTTCTCGCCCCGGATGACGGGGTGCGACTTCGACTACGACGGTTTCGGGGGCGGTCCGTACGCGCGCTTCGCGAAGTGGAACGGGCGGACCTACGACACCTTCGAGCAGTTCCGGAACGAGAGCGGTGTCGAGCGGCACGCGATGGTGACCGAGGATGAGCTGTTCGCCTCGGGGGTAGCGATCCCGGAGGACTTCACGCCGCAGTTCCCGGTGGAGGTCAACGACCTGCGGCTGAGGCCGCGCTCGGCCGCGGTGGACGCCGGGGTGGCCCTGCCCAACATCAACGACGGTCACGTGGGCCGCGCCCCCGATCTGGGGTGCTATGAGTACGGAGAAGCGCTGCCTCATTACGGACCGCGCCCCTGACCTGAGTTGCTATGAGTACGAAATGTGAGCTGGCGGGGAAGATCGACCAGTCCGAAGGTCGCGCGCCGCGGTTCTAGAAGGCCGCGCGCGGCGGCTCTAGAAGCTGTTTCGGAACCTCCTCTCGAGGCTGTGAAATGCGCTCTAGAGAGGGCGTTTGGCGGGGAGGCCG
>CAZWRO010000206.1:0-4011 GCA_964635365.1 uncultured bacterium
TAGAGCCTGAGGCCGCCGTACCGTATCACCAGGGTCTTGCCGAGCCAGCCCAGGAAGAAGGGCATGTAGTTCCAGTGCATGCCCCAGACGTTCGCCGCCAGATAGCCGATGGGATGAAACGGCCACCACCAGAAGCGCAGACGCATGAGGCCCAGCGCGATCGCGGCCGCCCCTCCCGACGCCATCGCGATGGTGCCGTTGAGGTTGAAGCTGGAGGGATTGGTTAGGTGGTTGAAGATGCGGGAGCCGTCGAGGCGTGCCTGGGATTCCAGCCAGAAGTTCGGCGTGGAGGCCCGCAGGCCGTAGAAGCCGTACCAGTACATTCCGGTCATGATGATGTAGAGACCCACCGCCAGCGATATCAGGAAGCCGGCGGCCATCGCGTACAGCAGCCGGCGCTGGCCGATCCCGGCGGAGTCGGCTATCTTCATGGACTCCAGAGCATTGCTCGGAACCACCTCGAGGGACTGGCCGAACCCGGGGAAGTAGGACCAGCGGGCGGACAGAATCATCACGATTTCCTGGGGCCTGAACACCCCGCTCCCGAAGGGCACCACCATCACATCGTTCACGTTCAACGGAAACGGTATGAAGCCCATTCCGGTCTCCGCCCGCAGCCGCGCCCACATCACGTAGAAGGTGAGAATGAGGCCGATCAGGGCGGCCCCAACGAAGACTCGGGAGCCCGAGAGCCAGCAGAAATAGACCAGCCAGACGGTAGCGCCGACGAACCCGAACAGCGCCCACCGGTACGGAATCGGCTCCTCCGCGTCGGCGCGGCCGGACTTGCGGCTGAAGGCGATCCGCAGCGCGTGCCCGAGATGTCGCCTCCCGATCCACAGCGTCCAGGCGGTCAGCGCCAGCACCGCTCCCGTCCCCTGGTAGTTCGGGGCGGGGAAGGTGCTGCTGAACCACTCCTCGGGTCGCTGCGGAAAGGCGCCGGCGGCGATGGCGGCGACGGTGAGAGCTACCCGGACGATCCAGAAGAACCAGCAGGAGAAAGACAGATCCTTCGGGATGAGATAGGCGACCGCGATCAGCCAGGGCCACAGCACCAGGTCGATCTCACCCAGGCCCGCCAGCGGCCCCACCTTTTGCCACTGCATGATGGCCACCGGCCCCAGAGGGATGGCGGGAATCGCCGGGAAGCGACCGGAAAGCGAGTTGACGAAATTGATGCCGAACGACAGTCCGATGCCAACCCAGAAGACCCACGAGAGGGGGAGGCGCGCCCGGCTCCCATTCCCCGCTCCCTGCGACACGGACTGCAGGGGGATCTGCGCGAGGGGGAAGCTCAGCCGCTCGTTGGTGATCCACTGGCGCTGCAGCAGGGAGGCCAGACAGACGGAGGCCACCACCAGGCCCAAGAGGAAGGAAGACCACGCCGCCAGCGGCACCCACCAGAGCCGCCACGGCACCCCCGCCCGGCCCTGGAAGAAGTCTTCGACGGCTATCGGGTCCGTGGGCGTGAAGAACGGCGGGACGAGGTGCAGGAAGGTGCGCTCCCAGTCCGGCAGCGCCCGCGCCGTATACTGCTGGTAGGCCGAGTGAGGCACCATCCAGCCCAGCACCCCGTGGGAGAGCACCGGGGCGCCGACCAGCACGATCGCGTAGACGGTGAGCAGCTCGCGCCTGGTGAACCCCAGGCGGCGCCCGAGGCCTCGCAGTCCCGTCGCGGCCGCCAGCACGAAAAGCAGGGCGAACGGGGCGGCGGAGGGGACGCCGGAGCCGAAGCTGTGAGCCACGAAGTAGCGGAGGTCCACATAGAAGCCGGCCGCCGCAATCAGCACCAGCGCGACAAAAGCCGTGAGCAGCGCTCGCGGCGTCACGCCGCGAGTTCCGCTATCATTGCTCCCGGAGCGCCCCGCGGACATCGCCAACCCCTTGGGTGTTGGCGGGTTCTGCGAAGGAGCGAGAATGCCCTTTCAGCCGAAGCGCCCTCCCCTGCCGGCAGGCGCTGCCCGCGCGGCATGCGCCGAGAAAGGAGAGCGCCTCGCCCGCTTCCTCGTCAGCGCCGCCCCGGAGGTCGGTGCTTGCGGTCCTTCGGGATAGGATAGGTCCTATCTATCTCGCCCACCTCGCCCCGCTCGGAAGCCGAGTAGTAATGCTTGCGCTCCCGGGCGCCGCGTTTCTTCATGTCCTCTCTGACCTCGTCTGCCTCCTTCTTCACCCGCCGCCTGAGCCGCTCCGGGTCGTCGTCCTGGTCCGCCTCGTCGGCTGGCAGCTCCGTGCGCGGCTTCCCGTCGGAATCCAGGCGCTCTCGGTTCGCGTAGCTGTTTCGGGTGAGGTCCATCAGGGCCGACGAGAATTGCTCCGGTCTCGTGCCGTCGAGCTGCAGCTCGCGGTAGTCGTCGATGTGGTGCTGCTTGCCCGGATGGCGGAGCCTGATGGTGTCCTGGCGCGCCTTCAGATCCTGGACTGCCTCCCGCAGCTCCTCGGCCGGTGACTTGGCCTCGCCGCCGTCCTGCTGCGGTCCCCCCCCGAAGAGGCGTTGGACCAACGCTCGCCATCCCATGGCCCGTCTCCCTCGCCGCTGATGCTGACTTCCCGTCCGGCGCTCCGCTCGCCCCCGCGGGCGCAACGCCGCATTCAAACCGGCCGCGTCAGGCGGTCAGTCCGAGCAGCTTCGCCATCGTCCCGCCCCAGACCGCCTCCCGCAGATCGGGACGGAGCCCGATGGCGTCCATGGTCCGCTGGTAATCATTCGCCACGTCCTCGATCGTTTCGATGTCCACATCGGACCCGAAGGCGATCTTCTCCCAAGCGTGCCGCCCTTCGGGGTCGCGGTACTGGCTGGTCTCCGTCCACCAGAGGAGTCGGTCGAAAAACTCCGGTGGGTGTTGCTTGAGGCTCGACCCGCTCAGGTCGAAGTAGAGGTTGGGATTCCAGCGGCAGGCCATGGCGGCCTCCCAATACCACGGGTTGCCCAGGTGCGCCCCGAGGATCTTCAGCTCGGGAAAGGCGCGGGCGAGTGTGTCCAGATAGATAGGCCGATGCCGTTCGTTGTTGATGTCGTGGTCCCTGTCGTGCGGGGTTCGGGCGACGATCCCCAGGTGATAGAGACATACTAGGCCCAGTTCCTCGGCCGCCTCGTACACCGGGTAGAAGTCCTTGGCATCATAGGCCTTGGGAGGCCGGATAAACTTCAGCCCCTTGAAGCCGCGCTGGTGATACTCGCGCACCTTGTCCGGGCCGCGCTCCCCCAGAGGAAGATAAGCGAAGCCGACGATCGTGTCGGGGTACTTCGCCATCGCTCGCTCCACCCCGGCATTGCCCTCGTCGAACTCGAACCAGACGGCGCCGTTGAGACATACCTTGTCGAACCCCAATCGCGCTTCTTCCTCGACCAGCCGGTCGACGTATCCCTCATCGGTGCTGTAGTGAACGTGTGCGTCAATCCGCATGGTATTGACCTCCTGATCCTCCCCTATAGCTTCTCGGCAAGTGGTCGCCCTCCTGTCATGGCAGGGCGCGAGCGGCGCCCGATTTGTGGAATAGTCTTGACGGAACGCCAGCGTCCACCGCGATCTATCTGGCTCATACGGCTGTCGAAGGCAAGAACGCCGCAGGCACGCCGCACGGCGACAGGATTCTGGCGAGGTGTTCGGGAGCAACGACGATGTTCTGTTGGTGGTGTGCCAGCATATCGTTTTGGAGCGCCGCCGGGGTGCTCGGCCTGCTGTTCGGGTTCGAGACCCTGCGGGCCGCCCGTACCGCGCGACGCACGCCTTCCTTCCCAACCGGAGATCACGCCGGCCAAGCCGCGGGCTGAAAGGCCGCCGCTCTCGCCGGTCTCCGTGTCGGCCGCGTCTCTCGCCGAGCAGCCGCACCTCCTCCGGCCACACCTCCCTGACTGTGGTCCCGCGTGCTTGTTCCCTCGCGGGTAATGTGCTAGTATGACGCCCGGCGGCTCGGAGAGGTGGCCGAGTGGCTGAAGGCAACCGCCTGCTAAGCGGTTACGGGGCCAAAAGCTCTGTCCCGGGTTCGAATCCCGGCCTCTCCGCCGTTCCC
>CAZWRO010000207.1:0-3985 GCA_964635365.1 uncultured bacterium
ACAGAGAGCCGGTGCGCGCTGAGAGCCGGCGCCCAGGCCCTGCCGAATCTCGCCCCAGAGCCGCTCGGTCGAACCCATCCAGTAGATCGCAGCCGGGAGACGCCCGTTACAGCGCCTTGAGTGGAACCCGTGCTCCGCACCTGCGCTTCGCGCCCGCGCCGGAGTCGGCGTTCAAGTTGGGTGGTACCGCGAGAGTGCAGCACCTCTCGTCCCAAAGGGGATGAGGGGTGTTTTCCGTATGTGGACCGCTATGCGCCAGAGTCCCGGTGCGGCGTAGATAGCGCCGCAGAGCCGTGAGGCCCTTGGCGGAGAAGGAGAGACCATGCGCAGCGATGTGATGAAGTCGGGACCGGAGCGCGCGCCGCACCGCGCGCTGCTGTACGGAACGGGGCTCGAACGCAGCGCCCTCAGCCGGCCCTTCATCGCCGTCGCCACGAGCTGGAGCGATGTCGTGCCCGGCCACGTCGGCATGCGCGATCTGGAGCGCCACATCGAGCGCGGCATCTTCGCCGCCGGCGGCACGGCCTTCTTCTTCGGCCTGCCCGGCATCTGCGACGGCCTGGCGATGGGGCATGCCGGGATGCACTACTCGCTGCCCTCCCGCGAGCTGATCGCCGACTCCGTCGAGTCGATGCTGGAGGCGCACCAGTTCGACGGCGTGGTGCTGCTGACCAACTGCGACAAGATCACCCCCGGCATGATCATGGCGGGCGCGCGGGTCAACATACCGGCCATCGTCGTCACCGCCGGGCCCATGATGGCGGGCGAGTGCAGCCGCATCGCCGAGGAGCTGATGGGCGTCGCCGGGAGCTTCCGCGAGGCCGGCAAGCCGGAGATAGCGAAGGCGGCGGAGCGGCTGGCGAAGGGCCGCACCATCTACGGCGACGCTTACTACGGGGCCGGCTGGCACAAGGCCGGAATGCTCAACGACGAGCAGTTGGTGGAGCTGGAGATGGCCGCCTGTCCCGGTATAGGGTCCTGTCAGGGGCTGTACACGGCAAACACCATGGCCTGCCTGACGGAGGCCCTCGGCCTGTCGCTGCCCGGCTCCGGCACCGCGCTGGCGGTGTCGGCCCAGAAGCGACGGATTTCCTACGCGAGCGGATGCCGCATCGTAGAGCTCGTCGAGCAGCAGGTACTCCCGCGGCAGATCCTCACCGAGGCCGCCTTCCGCAATGCCATCCGCGTGGACAACGCGCTCGGCGGGTCGAGCAACACGGTGCTGCACGTGCCGGCTATCGCCAACGAGGCCGGGGTGAAGGTGCCCATCGACTGGTTCGACGAGATCGCACGGGTGACGCCGCACATCACCAACATTCTGCCCGGCCCGACGGCCGAGCACGCGATGGAGGACCTGGATCGGGCGGGAGGCGTGGCGGCGGTGCTGCACGTGCTGGGCGACGACGTGGAGCCGGCCGACACGGTTGCCGGCGTGCCCATAAAGCAGATCGCGGCGGAAGCTCGGGTGTTGGACGCCGACGTAATTCGCCCGCTAGACAAGCCCTATCACAAGCAAGGCGGCATCGCCATTCTCAAGGGCAACCTGGCTCCGGAGGGAGGCGTCGTCAAGGCCTCCGCGGTGGCGCGCAGCATGCGGCGCTTCGTGGGCCGCGCCCGCGTCTTCACCCGCGAGGAGGAGGCGACGGAGGCCATCGTCCAGGGCAAGGTAAAGGCCGGCGATGTCGTGGTAATCCAGTACGAGGGCCCGCGAGGCGGACCGGGCATGCGGGAGATGCTGTATCCGACCTCCCAGATCTATGCCGCGGGTTTGAACGAATCGGTAGCCCTCATCACCGACGGCCGTTTCTCCGGCGCGACGATTGGCCTTTCGATCGGCCACGTTTGCCCGGAGGCCGCCGTGGGCGGGACCATCGGCCTGGTGCAAGAGGGAGACGAGATTCTCATCGACGTCAATCGGCGCAAGCTGCAACTGCGGGTCAAGGCGAGCGAGCTGCGAGAGCGGCGACGAAGCTGGAAGCCACGGCCGCCGAAGGTGACCACCGGCTACCTCGCCCGCTACGCGGCCCAGGTAACTTCGGCCGCCGAGGGCGCGGTGGTGAGGGCGGAGGGGTAGGGGATGAGCAGCCACAAGAGGCCGTCAACTAAGCACGCGGAAACGGACTTATCTGAGGAGGTGCGAACATGAAGATGACCGGCGCGGAAGCATTACTGGAGTGTCTGAGGCGCGAGTCCGTCGAGGTCATCTTCGGCTATCCGGGCGGGGCGCTGCTGCCGATTTACGACGTGCTGTACGACGTGAAAGATATCCGCCACGTTCTGGTTCGCCACGAGCAAGGCGCGGCCCACGCGGCGGACGGATATGCGCGGGCCAGCGGCAAGGCCGGGGTGTGCCTGGCGACCTCCGGGCCGGGGGGGACGAACCTGGTGACGGGGATCGCCACGGCCTACATGGACTCGGTGCCGATAGTGGCGATCACGGGCCAGGTGCCTACGTTCGCCATCGGGCGGGACGCCTTTCAGGAGGCCGACATCACGGGTATCACCATGCCCATCACGAAGCACAACTATCTGGTGACGAAGGCCGAGTCAATACCGGAGGTGATCCGGGAGGCCTTCCACATCGCGACGACCGGCCGGCCCGGCCCGGTGCTGATCGACTTCCCCCGCGACATGCAGACGGCGGAGCTGGAGTTCGAGTGGCCCGAGACGACGGAGCTGCGCGGCTATCGACCGGTGAAGACGGGCCACGTGAAGATGATCGAGCGCGCGGCCAAGCTGATCGACGGCGCCGAGAGGCCCCTCGTGTACGCCGGAGGCGGCGTGAACTCGGGAGACGCGCAGGCCGAGCTGGTGGCGCTGGCGGAGCGGGCCGACATGCCGGTGACGACGACGCTGCTGGCGAAGGGCAGCTTCCCGGAGAACCACGAGCTGTATCTGGGGATGCCGGGCATGCACGGGACGGCCTACGCGAACTACGGGCTGCACGAGGCGGATGTGATCGTGGCGGTGGGGACCCGGTTCGACGACCGGGTCACCGGCAAGCTGGACATGTTCGGGCGCAACGCGGAGTTCATCCACATCGACATCGATCCGGCCGAGATCGGGAAGAACGTGAGGCCGGCCCTGCCTATCGTGGGCGACGCGAAGATCGTGCTGGGAGCGCTGGCGAAGAAGGTTTCGCGGGAGCGACATCCGGAGTGGCGGAAGACGATAGAGGAGTGGAAGAAGCAGTACCCCATGGGATGGAAGGGGGACGGGCTGAAGCCGCAGATGGTCGTCCAGGAGATCTACAAGGCGACCAAGGGGAAGGCCGTCATCGTGACCGAGGTGGGTCAGAACCAGATGTGGGCGGCTCAGTGGTATCCGTGTACGGAGACGCACCAGTTCCTCACCTCCGGCGGCCTGGGCACGATGGGGTACGGACTGCCGGCGGCGATCGGGGCGCAAGTGGCGCGGCCGGACCGGGTGGTGTGGAACATCGCCGGAGACGGCAGCATCCAGATGAACATCCAGGAGATGGCGACCGCGGTTGCCGACAAGATCCCGGTGAAGATCGCGGTGTTGAACAACGGGTATTTGGGCATGGTGCGCCAGTGGCAGACGCTATTCTTTAAGAACCGGCTGTCGTACACCGACATTGCCGTGGGCACTCCGGACTTCGTGAAGCTGGCGGAGGCCTACGGAGCTGTGGGCCTGCGCGTGACGAAGGAATCGGAGGTGAAGGCGGCGATCAAGAAGGCGATGTCCGTGAAGGACAAGCCGTGCCTGATCGACTTCCGCGTTACGCGCGACGAGAACGTGATGCCCATGGTTCCGGCGGGCGGCACGGTAGACGATATGCTGGTGGACTGAGGCTAGTGTGCCGTCTCAGGACTAACTATATAAGAGCTGAGATGTAGGATAAGACGGCACGAGCGTACAGCAGGCTGGTGACAACTAGTCCGCGATTGTTTCCCTGTAAGACATTAGGAAGTTATCGCGGGGACACGACACTAGGGGGCGAAGATGAAACACACGATCTCAG
>CAZWRO010000208.1:0-3961 GCA_964635365.1 uncultured bacterium
GGAGGGGGAACGCGGGTAGGAGCAAGTGGCTGCCGAACCAGGAGTAACAGCTGATCCGCTTAAAGCTCCGGCGGCTTGTTTCCCAGGAAGAAGGCGTAGGTCGTCTTCGGCTTCACCTTGACGGTGAACTCCCGCGCCGATTTGGCCACCAGCTTGCCGCCGGCGAGCAGGTCGTAGACGTTGGTGCGCTTGGGCAGGCTGATGGTCCGCGTGGCTCCCGGCCGCCAGTTGGTGTGGAGCACGATAAGGCGGTCGTTGGCATATAAGGTGTCGTCGGTGTCCAGGTAGATGTGCGCTCCGGCGAACTTCGCCAGGCCGCGGATCAACTCGGAGGTCATCGCCACCACGCCGGCGTAGACGCTGGTCCAATCCTTGCCGTGCTTGGCGGCGAAGCCAATGTAGTTGACGTCGTCCCTGCGCGGCGGGCGCGCCTTGCGGCGACTGGTGGCGATGGGGTCGGGCAGGGAGTCGAAGGCGTAGTAGCCGAGCGTCGCCGCTTCCGGGTCGTCCACGCAGAAAATCGGGGAGATGGGAAGGATGCGAGCGACGAGCGGGTCTTCCTGCGTGCCGCCCCTCAGGGAGCTGCGCAGGTAGCGGGGGAACTGGCCGAACGTGTGGCCGACCGGCAGGGAGTTGACGAGCGGATGCTCGAGGTCGTTTGTGGTGACTACGGTGGGGCGGCGGGCGTCGATCTCCTTGAAGTCCATGCCGATCACCTGGGCCATGTTGTCCACGGAGGCGGGCTTGCGGGCGTCGTCGTTGATGAAGCCGGAGGCGTGCGGGAAGAAGAGCACGTGCCCATCGCGTCGGAGCCGGCGGACGGCGCGGCGCTGAGCGTCGGTCATTCGATAGGCGTTGAGGAAGATGTAGAGCTTGTAGTCGGGCAGATCGGTGCGACGCACGTGGTCGAAGAGATAGATGTCGTGCGGGCAGCCGATGCGGTTTATCTCGTGGATCATGAAGCGGTGGCCGAGATTGGTGAGCAGACGGTTGTCTCCGACCGAATAGGGGATGGAGCCTTCGTCGATGAAGACGGCCACCTCGGCGGCGGAGCGGGGGCGGGCCTTCTGAACTGCGAGGCCGATGTTCTGAAGCTGCTGGAACATGCGGAAGAACCAGGGCTCGGTGAACCACCTGAACTGGAAGTCCCAGTACCACCCGAGCACGCCCTTGACGAAGGTGTGGAGCATGGTGCGGGATATGATCTGGCGGGACTCGTCGGGGGTGCGGGCGTGCATGGAGCGGCCGGCGCGATGCTGGACGGTGTGGGGGCGGCTGTCTTCTTCGGTGAAGAATAGCTTGTTGTAGAGGCGGAGCGAGTCGACGAGGTGGTGCACCGGAGTGGGCATGCCGGCGCGTCTCGACTCATAGCAAGTGGGGCCGGCGTAGAAGTCGATGTTGGGGTCTTCGAGGACACGCTGCCATTCGTGGTCGTGGGCGCCGACTTCCATCGGCGGCTCGTGGAAGATGCCCACCAGCCGGCCTTGGCCGCCGCGCCTGGCAACGCGGCAGGTGGCATGGATGCGGTCGCCGATGTTCTCCATGTAGCACTGCTGGAAGTCGATCACCTGGCGTCCCTGGGAGGGATCGAAGAAGTCGCCGCGAGTGGGCTTGTTCTGGACTTCCTGTTTCGGCGGCTTTGCGGTATCGAAGGTGACCTTCGTGTCTTTCCAGGCGGCCCGAAGACGGGCGTTTGTGCGGTACTTCTTGCGCAGCCATTCCCGAAAGGCCGTGGTGACGACGGGCGCGTAGTCCATCTGGTCGCCCCGCGTGAAGGGTATCCACTCCTGGGCCGCGCCGGCTTCGATGAAGAAGCCGATGATCCGGTGGCCGAGGGGATGCTTGCGGGCGAAGTCCACGTGGGCCTTGACCTGGCGGACGCCCTCTTTCTCGAACTCTCTGGAGAACAGCGAATAAGGCATGGTGATGAGGCCGCCGTGGCTGTCTTCGGAGTATCGTTCGGCAGGACGATCCTGGTAGCGGCAGATGTCCTTGGGGTGCTGCTTGGCCCACTTCTCGTCCACTCCCAGGTACATGCCGAGAATCAGGTAGACGTCCTCGTTGAAGCCCAAGATGGTGCGAACGTTCTCGTCAACCGCGCGCCAGTACTCCGACTCGGGCTGGTCGAAATGCCGCGGGTGGGTCATGAAGAAGATGCGATGGCCGGAGTCGGCGAACTTCTTCATGTAGGCGAAATCGTGGTGGATGCGGTTGCGGTAGGTTAAAGTGGGAACGGGTTCGCCGTTGACGTAGAGGCGAGGGATTCCGTTCACCTTTCGGATTTCGACACGCGGCGCGCTCATGCGAAACTCCTATCCGTAGCTCTGCTCTTGGTTTGGGGCCAGGAAGTTCTTTTCAAGTGGGGAGGCCGCGGTCCCTTCTCAGGCCGGGGCGACGGCGCCGTACTCTTCCACGGCTTCGGCGAAGGCGACGATGTTTTCCCAGGGCACATCGGGCTCGATCACGTGGGTGGGCGCGAGCAGCAATCCCTCAGGCCCCACGGTTTCGATGCGCTCCTTAACCACGCGGCGCACTTCATCGGGATCGCCGAAGGGCATGGTGGTCTGCGTGCCGATGGTTCCCCAGAAGGCGAGGTGGTCGCCGTACTCGCGCTTGATCTGCGCGGGGTCCATGCACTCCGGCTGGACGGGATTGAGGATGTCGAGGCCGATCTCGATGAGGTCGGGGAGGATGGGCTCGAGGTTGCCGTCGCTGTGGTAGAAGACGAGGATGTCCGGCTTGACGCGTTTGGCGATCGCGATAACGGCCGCCAGGCGCGCCTTGAACCAACGCCGCCAAGTATCAGGACTCATCAGCATCGCGCGCTGGGAGCCAACGTCGTCGCCGAGCCGCAGGATGTCGACCCCGGCCTCTGCGAGGCGCCGGGAGCTTTCGATGAGGGTGTTGTTGACGGTATCGAGCAGGGCGGTGGCGAGGTCGGGATTATCGTAGAGATCGATGAGTAGCTGCTCCTGGCCGCGCAGGTACCAGCAGGTTTCGAAGAGGGAGCCGCCGCAGGCGCCTGGAGGGGCGGCGGACACCGGATGGCCGCGCTGCTGCCAGCAGCGAACATCGGCCAGGAGGCTGCGCCAGCGATAGGGAGCCAAGACGTCGGGCCAGGGATAAGCGGCGATGTCTCTGGGCGTGCGCGCGTTGCGGAGCGAATGCACCATGCGCTCGAAATGGTGAAAGCCGGACGAGATCGCTCCCACTCCCCATTCGTCGTGGTGGTCGAGGTCGGGAACGTCTCTGAGGTAGTCGGAGAAGTCGCGCGGCTTGCACGTGGCGGAGATGCCGACGAACCGGGGTTCGAGGTTGAAATGCTCGCTGACGTCGTCCGATCCAGTGCGACGCCGGAACTCCTCCTCCTGAGCGGGCGTGAGGTCGAAGTGCTTGGGGATGCGGTCCGGCCGCTGGCGGCGAAGGGCGGCGAGGACGCGCTCGCGAGGAGACATAGAGCCCTGCACTATCGTGACTTAGCTTTCCCTCGGTGGTTAGTGATTCAAGCCTTGAACTGCGGCAGATGCTCGGCGTGGGCGGCGAGCAGATCGTCGAGAATGGCCTTGGCCGCGTCCAGGTCCTTGACCAGGGGGTCGTTGAACATGGCCTGAAGCGCGAGCTGTCGGTCGCCTTTGACGGCCGCCTCCACGATGAGCTCCTGGTTGTCGGCGTGGCGCATAAGGACGGCGTGGATGCCCGTCGGGAGCGGCCCGGCGGCGATGGGGCTGACACCGCGCGCGTCCACGACTCCCTTGGTTTCGACGACGATGTCGAGGGGGAAGTTGGAGAGCTGCCCGAGGTTGGGCCCGTTGACCAAGAACGTCCCCGGGGGTCCGCCTTCCAGAGCGATGATGATGGGCACGATGGGCTCGTCGCCCAGCTCGAGCCCGGGCAACTTCCTGCCCTCGCGCATCTCTTCCAGCCACCGCTTGTGCTCCTTGGCGCGAGAGGCATAGCGGTC
>CAZWRO010000209.1:0-3961 GCA_964635365.1 uncultured bacterium
CGGGGGCCGGCTCAGTGGGCTCGGGGGCCTTGGCGGGAAGGAGGCGGAGGTCGAGGTAGGCGTCGGGGGAGAACCTGAACTCGTGGAGATCGGCCGGTCGCGCGAGGCGCAGGACGATGCCCTGATAGGGTCCCTGAGAAGTGACTCTGAGCACCTCGGGGCCGACGTAGGACTTCTCGTAGACGGACTCGGCGGAGCCGCTGCCCCAGGAGGAGATGACGATGCCCCCGGAGTCGCGCTGGAGGTCGCCATCGTAGATAATGGCTTCACTCTCCGGCCCCACGAGGGAGCCGGCCTGCGCGCGGTTGACGGCCGCTCCGACGCAGGCGAGAGCGAGAACGAGGCCGATGGTCGGCCAGACGAGGTTGATGCGAGACATGTCTGCTCCTCCTAAGCTGCCCGGCACCTCAGCTAGACGACGAAGTGCGCCAGCGCTTCGTTCGATATGAGCCACTTCTCGCGGGGGATGCGCAACGCTCCGTCTTCGGCGATGAGCAGTCCCCGGTCGCAGAGAAGCTGAATCTCTTTTCCGAACACTTCCCGAGGGGCGAGACCGCAATCGGCGGCGACTTGCTCCTCGACGACGCCCTCGGCACAGCGCAGGCCCAACATCAGCGTCTCGCCGAGGCGTCGTTCGGCCGAGAGGGCCTCCGCCCGCGCCACTGGGAGGATACCGCGCGAGAGCCATTCTGTATAGATGGCCGGATCGGGAAGATTGTTCCAGCGCAGGCCGCACCGATAGGAATGGGCGGAAGCTCCCAGGCCGAGGTATTCGGCGTTGGCCCAGTATCTCCTGTTGTGGAGGCAGTGGAGGCCGGGGCGGGCGAAGTTGGAGATTTCGTAGTGTTGGTAGCCGGCGGCGAGGAGAACTTGGGCCGCGGTGTCGTACATCTCGGCGTATAGGTCTTCGTCGGGGTCGGGGAGGCGGCCGGATTCGATGTCGGCGGCGAGGGGGGTCCCCTCTTCGACGGAGAGGCCGTAGGCGGAGATGTGCTCGGGCTGGGCGGCGAGGGCCTGCCGGAGGGTGTCCTGCCAGTCGACAAGCGATTGATTGGGAATGCAGTAGATGAGGTCGAGGTTGAGGTTGGCGCAGCCGGCGGCGCGGAGGTCGGCGATGGCCTGCGCGGCTTCGGCGGCGGTGTGGGCGCGGCCGAGGGTTCGGAGGACGGAGTCGTTGAAGGACTGAACGCCGAGGCTGAAGCGATTCACTCCGGCTTCGAGGAGGGCGGTGATCTTGGTCTGCTCCACGGTGCCGGGGTTGGCTTCGACGGTGATCTCGGCCTCGGGGGCGATGGTGAAGCGAGCGCGGAGGCGGGCGAGGAGGGCGGCGAGACGCTCGGGAGGGAGGATGGTCGGGGTGCCGCCGCCGAGGTAGATGGTGGTGACCGGGGCGCGGTGGAACTCGGAGGAGGCGGCGCGGAGGTCGAGCTCGATGTTCATGGCGTCGAGGTAGCGAAGGGCGGCGTCGAGGCCGCCGGCGGCTTCGAGGGGGAGGGAGTCGAAGTCGCAGTAGGCGCACTTGCTGAGGCAGAAAGGGAGGTGGAGGTAGAGGCCGAACGGCACGGCCTTTCCGCCGATGGACGCCGATGAACTTAGATGGGAAGACATGGTCTCCATAAACCGACCTCCCTCAGACATCCTGGGCGAAGCGCTTGCGGCGGAGGTAGGGGCCAAACGGCACGGCCTTTCCGCCGATGGACGCCGATGAACCTAGATGGGAAGACATGGTCTCCATAAACCGACCTCAGAAATCCTGGGCGAAGCGCTTGAGGCGGAGGTAGAGGCCGAACGGCAACGGCCTTCCGCCGATGGACGCCGGTAAACACAGATGAATGGAGAAGAACTCGACGACCCCAATTCAGAAGTCCCGGACAAAGCGCCTCACCTGGACTCGGGGCTTGCCGAAGTTGAAGAGCAGACATACGGCGTGTTGAGTCGCCTTCAAGTAGTTCAGGCACTGAGCGGCGTGCGCTCGATTCAGCTCCTCCATGGCTTTCACTTCGACGATGACGGCCTCTTCCACCAGCAGATCGAGGATGAACTCCCCGACTGGCTGACCCCTGTAATCTACTCTAATGGGCTTCTGTTGCGCTATGTGGAGGCCCGCCCGCTGCAACTCTATCGCCAATGCATTCTCATAGACCTTCTCGAGGAAGCCGCACCCCAGGGTGTTGCTGACCTCAAAAGCGCACGCGATCACGCGCTCCGTCAGGCGATCCAGTTCCGTTCTTTGAGCATCTGTCTTCATCGGCGCATATCCGCGTTCATCGGCGGAAAAGCGGCCGTTCCTCTCAATCCGCGATTTTGAGGACGGAGAGGAAGGCTTCCTGGGGGACATCGACCTTTCCGATCTGGCGCATTCGCTTCTTGCCGGCTTTTTGCTTTTCGAGGAGCTTGCGCTTGCGGGTGACGTCGCCGCCGTAGCACTTGGCGGTGACGTTTTTGCGCAGGGGGGCGATGCGCTCGGAGGCGATGATGCGGGAGCCGAGGGCGGCTTGAATGCGCACTTCGAACATCTGCCGGGAAAGGGCCGCGCGGAGGCGCTTGACGAGGAGGCGGCCGCGGCGCGCGGCGCGGACGCGATGGGTGATGATGGAGAGGGCGTCCACGGGGTCGCCGTTGATGAGGACGTCGAGCTTGGCGAGGTCGGCTTCGCGGTGGCCGATGAGCTCGTAGTCCAGGGAGGCGTAGCCGCGGCTTCGGGACTTGAGCTGGTCGAAGAAGTCGAGGAGGATTTCGGCGAGGGGGAGCCGGTAGGTGATGATGACGCGGTCGGTGTGGGAGTGCTCCTGGGATTCGTATTCGCCGCGGCGGTCCTGGCAGAGCTCGATGCAGGGGCCGACGTAGGTGGCGGGGGTCATGATGGTGGCGCGGATGTAAGGCTCCTCGATGTGTTCGAGGCGATCCATGGACGGCAGCTTGGCGGGGCTGTCCACGTCGAGGATCTGTCCGTCGCGGGTATGGGCGCGATAGACGACGGAGGGGGCGGTGAGGATGAGGTCGAGGTCGTTTTCGCGCTCCAGGCGTTCCTGGACGATTTCCATGTGGAGGAGGCCGAGGAATCCGCAGCGGAAGCCGAAGCCGAGGGCGGCGGAGGTCTCTGGCTCGTAGGAGAGCGCGGCGTCGTTGAGGCGGAGCTTTTCGAGGGCGGTTCGCAGGTAGGGATAGTCCTCGTTCTGGGAGGGGTAGATGCCGCAGAAGACGACGGGCTGGGCCTGGCGGTAGCCGGGAAGGGATTCGGAGGCGGGCTGTTCGGCGTTGGTAATGGTCTCTCCGACGGGGGCCTCCCCTATCTCCTTGACGCCGGCGATGACGTAGCCGACGGCCCCGGCGGCGAGCTCGGGAACTGATTCGAGCTGGAGACGGAAGACGCCGACCTCCTGGACTTCGAAGCTGCGGCCGGTGGACATCATCTGAATCTGCAGGCCGGGGGTGATGCGGCCGTTGCGGACGCGGACGTAGGCGACGATGCCGCGGTGGGGGTCGAAGTGGGAGTCGAAGATGAGGGCCTGGAGGGGGGAATCGGGATCGCCGGCGGGCGGTGGGATGCGGTCTACGACGGCCTCGAGGACTTCTTCGACGCCGGTGCCGAGCTTGGCGCTGGCGAGGAGGGCTTCCTCGGGGTCGAGGCCGATGATGTCTTCAAGCTCCAGCCGAATGCGCTCGGGAGAGGCGTTGGGGAGGTCGATCTTGTTGATGATGGGGATGATTTTGAGGCCCTGGTCGACGGCGAGGTGGACGTTGGCGACGGTCTGGGCCTCGACGCCTTGGGCGGCGTCGATGACGAGGAGGGCGCCTTCGGCGGCGGCGAGGCTGCGGGAGACTTCATAGGTGAAGTCCACGTGGCCGGGGGTGTCGATGAGGTTGAGGAGGTACTCCTGGCCGTCTTTGGCGCGGTAGGAGAGGCGGATGGCGCTGGCCTTGATGGTGATGCCGCGCTCGCGCTCGAGGTCCATCTGGT
>CAZWRO010000210.1:0-3956 GCA_964635365.1 uncultured bacterium
CTCCGCCTGCTCCGCATCGAACCCCTCCCCCCGATCGATCACCTCCACCACCAGCCGGTCCGGCTCCACTCCGAGCCGCACCACAATCTCCTCCCCCGACTCCGCCCGCCCGTGCTCTATCGCATTATTGCAGGCCTCCCCCACGGCCAGCTCGATATCATGGGCGTCCGCCACCGTGAATGACAGCTGATGCGCCAGCGTGCCCACGGTCTTCCGCACCACCCGCACGAACTCAGGCCGTCCCGGAATCCGCAGCTCCATCTCAGAGCCAGACTCTATAGTCGTCTTCATGCTCCGACCTCCTTCAACGCACCCTCCACATCATCGCACAGAGGAATGATCTGGTTCAGACCGGTGACCTCGAATACTCGTTTCACCCGCGGCTGTGCCGCCGCGATGGCCAGCGTTCCCCCCAACTCCTTCACCTTCTTCAGCAGTCCCACGACCACGCCGAGCCCCGAGCTGTCCATGTACTCCGTCTTGGCCAGATCGACCACCAGATTCTTCGCTCCCCCCTCCAGCAGCTCCAAGGCCGCCTCCCTCACCCGCTGCACATTAGACACATCCACCTCGCCGGACAGCGACAGGACACCCGTTTCTGTCCCCACCGACCGCGACGCGATCTCCAATTGCGTATCCATCTCAGACTCCTATCCCACCTTGGATTCCGACGAATCCCCCTAATTGGATTCCGACGCACCCTCCTGATGTCCCTCACCCATCCGCTCGGCCAGCGATTCGCCGATCTCCTGCAGGCTCGTCAGCAGTTCGCCCGCCCGATCCGCCACCTCGCAGGCCACCTCCCGCAGCTTCGCCCGCGTCTCAATCCCTCGCTCCGGAGCCAGCGCCACCGCCAACCCCGCCCCTATCACAAAGCCCAGGCCGGCTCCCGTAAGGAACAGCACCAACGAGCTGTCGTCATCGTCTTCCGCCCACAGTGACTCCATCTCGTGGTCGATCATTCCTCCGCCGCTCCCCGTGCCTTCCGCTCGCGCGCCGCAGACATGCCCTTGCGCACCCCGCCTATCCAGGCCGCGATCTTCGCCACCGCGGGCTGCACTACCGTACGAGTCACCGAGTCCGGCTCCAGCTTCTCCGTCAGCCGGTCCACTCGATCCAACGAGCTCGCCAATGACCCCAGTCCATCGTCCAGCTTCCCGATTGCCTTCTGCACTCCTCGTGCCGTCTCACCCAATTCCCGCACGGTATCCGTCACGTCAGACTCGACTGTCCGCTTCACCGTCTCCAGGAGCTGCTGCAGTCGTCCCACCAGAACAAAGATCCTGATTGCCACCGCCACCGCCGCCAACGCCGCGAGGCTCACGGCAAACAGCGCGAAACTAGACATTCGTTCCTCCTCTCACAACACACACACGCAGCACACGCCGACTATGTCCTCCGACAAAGACCCGGCCTATTCCGTCACCAGGCCGTATCGATTATTCCGCCCAGCGCCACCGTATCCCCCTCGTAACAAACCGCCGCCTGCCCCGGAGGAACCGCGCGCTGCCGTCGAGCGAACCGCAGCCGCACCCCCCCCTCCTCCGCAAAGGCCGTGCAGCTCGCCGGCCGCGCCCCGTAGCGGATCTTCGCGCGCAGCTTCTTCCCACCTTCCGGCAGCCGGTCCAGAGAGACGTAGTTCACCTCTCTCATAGTCAGCTCTTGGGATTTCAGATCTTCCTCTCCGCCGACCACCAGGCGGTCATGCGCCGCGTCGATATCCACCACGTAGAGCGCCTTCTTGCCCGCCACCCGCAAACCGTGACGCTGGCCCACGGTGTAGAAAGCAATCCCCCGATGCCTCCCCAGTTGTCTCCCCTGCCGATCCACGATAGGCCCGCTCCGAGCAGTCTCCGGCCGCACTCGCATCAGGTAGTCCCCGTAGTTGCCGCTCGAGACGAAGCAGATCTCCTGGCTGTCCGGCTTATTCGCAACCACGAGCCCCAGCTTCGCCGCCCGCCCCCGCGTCTCCGACTTCCTCATCCCCCCGAGCGGGAACCGCGCCCTCGCCAGATGCTCCTGTCGCAAGTCGTAGAGACTATACGATTGATCCTTGGCCTTGTCAACGGCGCGCCCGAGCACCCACCGGCCGTACTCCTCATCGAACCCCACCCGCGCGTAGTGCCCCGTCGCCAGTTGGCTCGCCCCGATCTCCCGCGCCCGCTCGAGCAGCGTCCCGAACTTCACGTACGTGTTGCACCGAAGGCACGGATTCGGAGTGCGACCCCTCGCGTACTCCTCGCAGAACGGATCGATCACCAGCCGCTGAAACGCCTCTCGCAGGTTGAGCACATAATGCCGAATCCCCAGCGCCCGCGCCACCCGCCGCGCATCCGACACCGCCTCCAACCCGCAGCCTCCCCGCATTCCAGCCGGCGTCTCCTCCGCCACCTCCCGCGGCCAAATCTGCATCGTAAACCCCACCACCTCGTAGCCCTGCTCCAGCAGCAACGCCGCCGCCACCGAGCTATCCACCCCCCCGCTCATGGCCACCGCCACCCGCTTACTCTTCATCGCTCCCCTGGGCTCCCCGGCCGGGCTTCTTCTCCTCTCCCCCCTCCTCCCCGCCGGCCTCCCGACGCCTCTTCTCCCACTCCTCCATCCGCGCCCGAATCCGCTTCTCGTATCCCTGCTCCGTCGGCTCATAGTACCGCCGCGACTTCGTCCCCTTCGGCAGGTACTCTTGCGGCACGAAGTGCCCCGGATGATCGTGCGGATACTGATACCCCTCCCCGTGCCCGAGCTCGGCCGCGCCGGGGTAGTTCCCATCACGCAGGTGCTTCGGCACCAGCGGGACCTTCCGGCTGCGCACGTCCTCCATTGCCCGCGCGATCCCCAGGTACGACGCGTTGCTCTTCGGCGCGCAGGCCACGTAAGCCGTCGCCTGCGCCAGCGGAATCTGCGCCTCCGGCAGCCCCACATACTCCACCGCGTGCGCCGCCGCCGTCGCCAACACCAGCGCCATTGGGTCGGCGTTCCCCACGTCCTCCGCCGCCTGAATGACAAGGCGCCGGGCGATGAACCGCGGATCCTCCCCCGCCGAGATCATCCGCGCCAGCCAATACAGCGCCGCATCCGGATCGCCTCCGCGCAGGCTCTTGATATAGGCCGAGATAACATCGTAATGCGTATCCCCGCCCTTGTCGTATGTCAGCGCCCGCCGCTGGGCGGCGTCCTCCACCATCTCCAACGACACCACCCGCTTCCCCCGCTCGTCGGGCCGTGCCTGCTGCGAGGCCGCCTCCAGCGCGTTCAGCGCCGCCCGCGCGTCGCCGTTCGCCAGGTTGACGATATGCTCCCGCGCCTCCGGCGTCAGCTCCACCCCCAGCTTCCCCAGCCCGCGCTCCTCATCGGCCCGCGCCCGATCCACAATCACGCCGACCTCCTCCTCCGTCAGCGGCTCGAACACGAAGATGCGCGACCGACTCACCAGCGGCGCGTTGATCTCGAAGTAGGGATTCTCCGTGGTCGATCCCACCAAAATGATGGTCCCGTCCTCCACGAACGGCAGAAACGCGTCCTGCTGGGCCTTGTTGAAGCGATGGATCTCGTCCACGAACAGGATCGTCTTCTGACCCTGCGCCTTCATTCGCTCCGCCGCCTGCTGCGTCACCCGGCGAATATCGGCCACCCCCGACGTCACCGCGCTATAGCCCTCGAACCGTCCCTTCGTCTGTCCCGCGATGATATGCGCCAGCGTGCTCTTGCCCGTCCCCGCCGGCCCGTAGAAGATCACCGAGGAAAGTGCGTCCGACTCAACCGCCTCCCGCAGGTACGTCCCCGGCCCCACTATCTGCCCCTGCCCCACGAACTCCTCCAGCGTTCGGGGCCGCATACGCGCGGCGAGCGGCATCGCCTTCGCCCGTGCTCCGGCTGCCGCCCGCCGATCCTCTGGAAACAAACTCCCCGCCGCGTCATCGCTGCGCATTGTCCTCACCGCGGCGATTCTAGCACGC
>CAZWRO010000211.1:0-3949 GCA_964635365.1 uncultured bacterium
AGGCGGCGAGAGGGCCGGCGGGTCGGCGTCGGATCTGCTCGTCCCCGGTCATCACGGCGAGCCCCTCTCGCAGCAGGGCGCAGGAGCCCATGCCCGTGCGGAGGGTGACGCCGGAGTTGCGGACATCGATGACGTTTTCGGGCACTCGCAAGTCTCCGCCGGTGCCGGAGACGCGCCAGGCGTCTGAGTCCAGGGCGATCTCCGCACCCAGCGCGCGGTAGGCATCCACCGCCGCGCGAGTGTCGTTGGAGTCGAGTGGCACGCGAATCGTGCTGTTACCCGCGGCCAGGCTGGCGATGGCCACCGCTCGGATGGTATGCGACTTCGAGCCCGGTATCTGTACTTCGCCCTGGAGCCTAGATTGCCGACAGATTAGCTTCATGGTCGTACTTCCGCGGCGCAAGCGCGCGGCGGCACCATTCTACCGATTCTTCGGGGCTTGGTCAAAACCGTTCTTCGGAGTGCGCCGACGGCTAAGTGCCGGTGCTATGGTAGCGGCGAAGGCCGCGCCCGAAGCACCAGAGGCAGATGGAGAAGAAGACGACGGCGACGGGCAGGCTGGCGAAGGCGATCCACGGTGGGAAGCCGAGCATGTCCCACTTGCCGAGGAGGTACTGGGCGGGGAAGTAGTTGACGAAGGCAAAGGGGATGACCGCGGTGGCGATCCAGACGATGGGACGGGCGAACGCCCCCAGGGGATAGAAGCAGAACTCGCGCAGCGGGTAGTAAAGCAGACCCCAAGCGGCGCCAGATTCCATGGTCCAGAAAGATGTCGCGGCAGACAACAGAGCGACGGAAGCTTGAATCATCCCGCCGGCGATGAGCATTACCACCACGAAGGTCACTTTGCCGGGGCTCCAGGCGACATCCAGTTGATTGGCACAGTACAGCATGATGGCTAGGCCGCCGAAGATCTTTCCCAGTGCCGGAGTCTGGCATCGGTCCATCGCGTAGTAGGCGACAGGGCTCAGTGGACGGAGCAGGTAGCGGTCGAACTCGCCGGTTCTCAGGAACCTTCCTAGGTAGGTGAAGCCCCAGAAGTTGTAGGAAGATATACCGTTGGAGCAGATGAATGCGCCGTAAAGGAACGCGATCTCGATGAACGTCCATCCCGCCAGCGGGCCGAACCGATTCGTCATCAGCCAGATGTTGGCGACCAAGCCGAGGTAGCCTACGAAGAGGGCGAAGATGTCCAGGAAGAAGTTGAAGCGGTACTCCATTCGCCCTTTCTGCGCCATGAGCCATATTTGCCAATAGACACGCAGCCGCTTCATGTTTGAATCCCATCAATCACGACGCGCCTCCGCAGACCATCCCAATGACTTTGCCATTCATCCTGCCGTCGATAGGGCGTTTCGATGCCTGTTGCTAAGTCCCCGTGCTGTAGTAAGTACGCAACCCCCGCTGAAAGCACCCATAACACACGGTGAAGAAGACGACGGCGACGGGCAGGCTGGCGAAGGCGATCCACGGTGGGAAGCCGAGCATGTCCCACTTGCCGAGGAGGTACTGGGCGGGGAAGTAGTTGACGAAGGCAAAGGGGATGACCGCGGTGGCGATCCAGACGATGGGACGGGCGAACGCCCCCAGGGGATAGAAGCAGAACTCGCGCATCGGGTAGTAGAGCAGCCCCCAGGCCCCGCCGGACTCCAGGGTCCAGAAGGAGATGGCGGCCGAGAGCAGCATGACGGCAGCCTGGATCAGGGAGCCGGCGATGAGCATGATGGCGACGAAGAGGATCTTTTCGGGGGTCCAGGTCAGCTGAAGGAGCCTCGCACAGTAGAGCATGATGGCGAGGCCGCCGAAGACCTGGCCAAGGGCGGGGGTCTGGCAACGCTCCACCGCGTAGTAGGCGACTGGATTCAGCGGGCGGAGGAGATAGCGGTCGTAGTCGCCGGTGCGCAACCAGGTGGCCAGTTGGGTGAACTGCCAGAAGTTGTAGGCGGATAGGCCGTAGGACATGGTGAAGGTGCCGAAGAGGAAGGCAATTTCGGTGAACTTCCATCCGGCGAGCGGGCCGAAGCGATTGGTCATGAGCCAGATGTTGGCAACCAGGCCGACGTAGCCGACGAAGAGGGCGAAGATATCGAGGAAGAAGTTGAGGCGGTACTCCATTCGCCCCTTCTGCGCCATCAGCCAGATGCGCCAGTAAGCTCTCAGCTTCCGCATCGTCACCCTCCCTGGATCACGACGCGGCGTTGAGCGGCGCGCCAGACGAGTGCGGCCAGGCTGGCCATGGGTATGAGCCAGAGCACTTGTCCCAAGAGGAGGAGGGGACCGGAGTCTCCGGCCCGGCCGGTCCAAAGGGTCAGGGGAACGAAGCCCATCTGCTGGAAGGGGAGGGCGCGCAGAACCTTGGCGAGGACGTCGGGCATGAACCAGAGCGGGACGACGCTGCCGCTGGCGAAGGCGAAGACGGCCCACTGGAGGTCGTGGAAGCCCTGCATTTCGAGGGTCCAGAAGGCGGTGAGGCTTATCATGAGGACGAAGCAGAAGTAGAGCATTCCGGCGAGGGCCGCGCTAGCGACGAACCACGCGGCGTCGGCCGGCCGGGGGAGCGGAACGCCCATCAGGAAGACGCCGACGAGGACAACCGGCAGGCCGCCGGTTGCGGCGCGCCAGAGGCCGGTGCCTACGTTCTGAGCCAGCAGGGCGAAGGGAAGGGAATAGGGCTTGAGCAGGTCGCCGGCGATGTCGCCGGTGCGGATCTTGCGCAGAAAGTAGCTGGGGTCGCTGGTGAGGAAGCTTTGCAGGAGAGTCGCGCCGGCGACATAGGTGGCCATGGAAGAGTAAGTGACGTGTTCCTGATCGGCGCCGGGGTTTTGGTAGAGGGCCCGCCACACGGAAAGGCTGACGAGAAGGAAGAGAGAGCTGCTGAAGATGGACAGCACGATGTCGGCGCGATAGGCGAGCCTGGCGAGGAGGGCGATCTTGACGAACCGGAGCCAGACGGTGGGCCTCATCTCGGCTCCTCGTAGATGCGCGAGATCACTTGCTCGATGTCAGGCTCCTCGACGGTCAGGTCGAGGATGTGATGAGACTTGGCGAGGGCGGCGATGACCTCCGCCGCCGTTCTCTGGTCGCGGGCGAAGCGGAACCAGTGGCGAGAGCCTTCTTTGCGGATTAGTGAGGCGCCCTCCGGGGCTGTGACCGCGCGGCCGTCATCCTCGAGGTCGGCGACAAGTGTCCGCTCGGGTCCGTAAGTCTGCTTGATGTGGTCGAGGGATCCGTCGAAGACGAGGCGGCCCTGGTCGATCACCATGACACGCCGGCAGAGGCGGTTGATGTCGTCGAGGTCGTGGCTGGCGAGGAGGATGGTGACTCCTTGTTCTTGGTTGAGGCGCGCGAGCGCGCGGCGGAGGCGCTCTTTGGCGAGCACATCGAGGCCGATGGTGGGCTCGTCGAGATAGAGTATGGAGGGCGCGTGGAGGAAGGCCGCGGCTAGCTCACAGCGCATGCGCTGGCCCAGGCTGAGCTGGCGCACCGGGACGGAAAGGAGATCGCCGAGGTCCAGCACTTCGGTGAGGTCGTCGCGCTGGCGCCGGTAGGCGCTCTCGGAGAGGCCGTAGATGTCGCGCAGAAGGTCGAATGAGTCGGCGACGGGGAGGTCCCACCAGAGCTGGGTGCGCTGGCCGAAGACCACGCCGATGTGGTGGGCGATCTCGGTGCGCCGCCGACTGGAGAGCAGGCCCATGACGCGGGCCTCCCCGCTGGTGGGCCAGAGGAGGCCGGTGAGGAGCTTAATGGTGGTGGACTTGCCGGCTCCGTTGGGCCCCACGTAACCGACGGCCTCGCCCTTGTCTATCTCGAAGCTGATGTGATCGACGGCGCGCTTCCACTCGGTCGCGGGCCGCACCAGGCTGGCCAGTGCGGCAACCATCCCCGGTGCGCGGCGGCGAACGGGAAAGTCCTTCACTAGATCGCGCGCCTCTACTATAGCCACGCCGTT
>CAZWRO010000212.1:0-3879 GCA_964635365.1 uncultured bacterium
CCCAGCCGCAGATGTCGGCGCGGATCTGGGCGCCGATCCACTCCCGGTAGGGGTTGTGGAAGGAGGCGGTGTCGGGGGGTTCGAGGCCGTGCACTAGGTTCTTGTAGGCCACCCTCTCGGCCGTGTAGACGCATCCGTAGGGAAGGTGCTCGAGCCACTGGCGGCCGACGTCGGGGGTGGTGAAGTCGGGGCCGCAGCCCACCAGGAGGTGCAGGCCGAGGATGGGGTAGTCCATGTCGTCGTCGCGGGGCATACGGGTGATGTTTTCCTTGAGGGAAACATCATCGGGTTGCGGGTAGGGTATGGCGTCGGGGTCGGCGGGGGCGGAGGAGCGATAGACGAGGCCCTCGGGCAGCGTTTCGACTCGGGGCCAATAGTCGCAGAGGGGCCAGGCGTGGAGGGCGCGCAGGGCGCGCTCGACGGTGGCGCGAGACCATCCTTCGCAGGGCTTGCCCAGCAGACACCCGGCGGACCGGCCGAGCCAGGCGCCCAGGGTGCGGTCGTGGAGGAGGCGCTTGCCGAGGCGGCCGGACAGCCGGCGGGGCCCTTCGGGTCGCGCGGCGCGAATAGCGTGAAGGTCTGACGGCTCTTGGTAGGGGAAGTCGGGTCTGCGCGGGAGTTGGGTGAGGGTCAAGAGCAGCCGGCGTCGGGCGGTCTCGTCTCCGGCGAGGGAGTCGAGTGCGGCCAGCTGCGAGCGAGGCTCGGAGACGTCGAAGCCCTCTTCCTCCAGCTGAGTGAGTTCTTCCTTGAGATACGTCGCGCTGGGGCAGGGATCGGGCACGGCAACCTCCGGGGGTGCTTACTTGGCGGGGAGAACCAGCTTCTCACCAGTGCCGAGAACGTGGTAGCGGCGCGGGGCATCTTGGATGCGCGCGCCCACGGCCGCGGGGTCGCCCGTGCACCAGTAGTAGTCGGAGTCATAGGTGCCGTAGTGGCAGGGGATGATGTGGCGTGCGCGGGTGACGTTGGCGAGACGAGCGGCGCCTTCGACGCCGAGGAGATGGGGGGAGATGGGAAGGAGGAGGGCGTCCATGTCCCTCATCTTGAGGTGCTCGTCGAGAAGCTCGGTGTCGCCCGGATGCCAGATGGTGACTCCGGCGACGCGAACGATGAAGCCACAGCAGTCGCCCCGCTGGGTGTGGATGGCGTCTTCCTCATGGCGGGCGACGGTGGGGATTACGGTGATGCCGCCGACGCGAATGGGCTGGGCGTAGCGGGCGATGCGGAGACGCCCCTCGGGAACGCCGAGGTGACGAAGCTTGAGGGCGGTGCACGCGGTGGCGACGAAGACGGCGTGGGTGCGAGTGATGAGTTCGGGAATGGTGCGGGTGCCCGCATGATCGCCGTGGTCGTGGGTGATGAGGACGACGTCGGCGCGGTCGATGTTGCGGGCGCGGATGGGCAGCGGGACGAGCAAGGGGAGGCCGATCTCAGAGGTGACAGGCTCGGACTCGTCCTTGATCTCGATGATGGGGTCGATGAGGATAAGGCGACCGGCCGCATTGATGGCGAAGCCTGCGTTTCCCAGCCACCAGATGGAGACCGCAACTGCGTCGAGGTCGCTCAGCTCTTTCGGGTCGATGGTGTCCACTCCACCCCCCCTCGTCAGCAGGACTAAGCCGCGTATTCGCCGAGGCTCGGAGCAACTCCTTCGGGTGCTGGAGGGAGTTTCCTGGTTTCGCAGGGAGGGGATTGCGGGCGGCGAATGACGTGTTGTCAGAAACCTTCGACAAGGGACAGTCCCGACCGCGCGAATGAAGCGATCCCATCTGCCGGACAAGCAAGCTTTCTCGTCCAAGCGGTTCCTCCCCACGCGGGTTTATGGGTCGGAGCGCGTGCGGGCATTTCTGCTGTGTCTGGAGCCCGGACAGGGGCTGCCGGTGAGGGCGGACTCGGAGGAGATGGTGTGCTACGTGCTGGAGGGGAGGGGCAAGCTTACGGTGGGCGAGGAGGTGGAGGAGGTGAGGGCCGGGGATTTGGTGGGGGCGGCCCCGGGGCAGGCGCGGGGGATCGAGGCGGAGGAGCGGTTGGTGGCCTTGTGGGTGCACATTAGCGCTAAGAGTGGAGACGATGGCTGAGAGGAAGCGGAGGATCGGCTTTGCGGGGTGCCCGCCGGAGGAGGCGCTGGCGGCGCGACGGTCGCAGGAGCTGATCGACCTGGACAATTTGGTGGACGGCGTGGAGGCGCGGAGCGAGTCTTTGCTGCCGCGGACGACGTGTCGCATTATCCGGCGGATTCTGGACAACGCGCTGGCGCTGGACCTGGATGAAATCGTGATCGACCGGGGATACGGGAAGTGCGACTCGGCACGGGGGCTGGCGGAGGTGCTGGAGGGGCTGCTGGAGATTCCGATCGTGCGTACGGATAACGATAACATGGAGGGCGCGGGGACGCCGATCTGCGATTCCGATCTGCCGTTGGTGAGGAAGATGGAGCTGATCCTGGAGGGGCTGGTGCGGCCGGGATTGGGGGTCGAGGAGCTGAGACCGGAGGGCCGGCCGCGGGCGGTGATCTGGGGGGTGCCGGCGGCCGACTTCGCGATCTATGAGCTGTTTCCGAAGGGGACGCGGGTGGTTGGCTGGACGCGGTGTCTGGAGAATCGAACGCCTGGTGACTGGAAGCTGGAGACGTGGGTTCCGGAGGGGGCGCCGACGGTGTTCTTCGCGCAGACGTTCTGCGCGAAGAACGTGATGGCCCATCATCTGGCGGTGCGACATAATGGGTTGCACGTGGATGTGGACGGGGTGGTGTCGCAGCCCGTGAGGGCGAAGATCGAGGCCTTTCTGAGGCTGCGAAAGGTTTGGGACTGAGATGGCGCTGCTGGGCGACTTCGGGACGGCGTGGACGAAGCTGTACGACACGGAGACGGGTGAGCGCCAGGTGGTGCCAGCGCGGGCGGCTTTGGAGATGGGGGTGGATATCGCGACGGGGCACAATGCGCGGCGGCGGGCGCCGAGGCATGTGAACGAGCTGATCGCGCTGGCGCAGGGGGGGGAGAGGCTGCTCTCGGAGCCGGAGTTCCTGCTGCTGGACGTGGGGTCGCGGGATGTGAAGTACGTGCACATGCGAGGGGAGGAGCTGGTGGGGATGGATTGGACGACGACCTGCGGCGCGCTGACGGGGTTCACCCTGGAGCTGCTGGGGAAGTACTATGGGCTGGACTATGGGGAGGTCGAGCCGTCGCCGGAGTCGGTGCCGGTTACGTGTGGGGTGTTGGGGATGGAGCAGATTTTCGAGCTGGTGTCTCAGGGGGTGTCGGAGTCGGAGGCGGTGGCGCGCTTTGCCCGCGGCATCGCGCTGAATGCGTATCGGTTCATCGGGGAGCCGCGGCAGTTCTATCTCTCTGGGGGGATGTGTGAGAATCAACTGTTTCAGCGCAGCTTCCCGGAGGGGGTGGAGCTGACGCCGTTGGGACGCTTCGTGCTGGTGGAGGGGCTGATTTCGGAGCTGGAGAGGGAGCAGGCGGGGCCGGCGCCGAAGTGACCGAGGAGGCGGAGGCCGAGGATGGAGAGCGACGGCCGGAGGGCGTTGGGAACGGCGAGATTGATCGCCGCGCTGCTTTATACGGTGCCGTTGGTGGTGTTTCCGATGGTGGGGAAGGCGATTCAGGGTTCGGCCGGCGTGGACGCCGACATGCTGCCGGTGCTCGTGGTGGCGCTTGGGTTGGTGGGGATTGTGGACTATGCGGTTTCGCTTTTCCTGGAGGGGAAGATGCTGAGGCAGGCGCGCGCTGTTGGGGGGCAGAGCGGGCGGTCGTCAGTGGTGACGGCGGTGATAGTGGTGTCGGCGTTCGGGGCGAGCCTGGCCGTTTACGGGCTGGCGCTGACGTTTCTGGGCGCTCCGAGGTATGGCGGGATGTGCTACGTACTGTGCGCGGT
>CAZWRO010000213.1:0-3868 GCA_964635365.1 uncultured bacterium
CCGAAGACTCGGCCGCCTCCAAGAACGCGTGATTGTGCAAAACCCCCGGACGGAATCCCTCGTCCAGAGGTGGGACTAGCTTGGGCTTGATGTCGAAAATCATGCGCGGACCTTAACCTTTCCCTGGTGATCGATCGGGGAGAGCGTCTCCATGGCCCCCCTGTTGATCTTCTCTCCCCTGCGCGCAGTTCCTTCGCCTCTCGCCCAGACCGTTGCTGCAGAGCGGGCAAGCCGCTCTCGCCCAGTAGATACTTACCGGACGGAGGCCTGCCCGCCTATGGCGCGGTTCGAAGTGTCGGGTGGACAGCCAGCAGCCCTTGCCGGACAGCAGGAGTCCGTCACTAAGCGCCTGAAGGTAGATAGAAAAGAAACGGGGCCAAGGTGAGATGACTGGCAACGTGCTGGCGGCGCTGGGCGTGTTGGACGACGAAGATGCGATATCCAACCTGCTGCACTACTGCGTGAACTCTTCTCCGAGCTTCGGTGCTGCTTTCGTGTCCGCAGTGCAGGGTGGCCAGTCGGACAGATATGACGAAGTCCGTGCGTACCTGAGGATGCGCGTGCCCGGCGTCGGTATCCCGGACTTACTGCTGAAGTTGAAGTCGGGCAAATACTGCGACCTGGTAGTCATTGAGAACAAGCTGACAGCGGAAGAGGGGAAGAATCAGACAAAGCGGTACGGCAGCCCATCGTCTGTTCCGTCCATCCGCAAGCGGCTAAAGGATAAGCATCCGTCGGGGCAGTGGCGGGACGAGCATTTCGCGTTTCTCACCCTACATCCATGGCAGAAGCCTCAGAACTCGGAGCAGTTCCACCATGTGACCTACGAGCATCTGCTGTCGGCGATCATGCCCTACGAGCGGGGCCAGGATGCGTTGGCCGATCGGCTGTTCTGTAATCTCTTCGACGCATACTCCGAGTTCTACGTCGGCGGGCGCACTCACCCCGGCGATCCGCTGTTGCAGAAGTGGTCCAGCAACGGGGAGCTCGACGCGGGATTCCTCCACTTTGGGAACGTATTTGAGGGCCTACGGTACCCGCTTGGTCTCAAAGTCGGGGTTATCACCCGCGCGAGCAAAGCGGGGAGAGTCTACTATCTCGCCCAAATCTCGAAGGATAGATGGCGTCCGCCTGCCTCAGCAGGCAAGCCGGGGTTCCACATCCATTTCGAGCCACAGTTCAATGTGCTGAGTCGCCGTTTCTCGTTCTATCTGCACTATGAGATCCGGGACTACCGACCACGCGCGCAGGCGGTCAAGGACTTCGGTGAGGAACTGCGTGGATACGACGCTGCGCGCCAGCAGTTCAAAGATTACCTGGAGAAGGCGCGAGTGCCCAACCTGCTACTGCGCGGCCGGTTGAACCAAGTCGGCACGGTGCGAGTGAAGCTCGATGAGCGAACGAGTCTCGGAGAGTTCTCACAAGCCGCCTGCTCGGCCATCGCGAAGGTAGCCAATACCATCGACGGCTTTCCCTTGCTTGGGTAGCTTGCTCCTGCCCCATGCTGCCGGAGCCGCGTCTCCCCCCAAGAGGACTCGCCAACCGCTTGGGATAACTGACTCCGCAGAGGTCGCCTCGCAGGCCGCGACACTTTCTCCCGCCCGCCCTCTCTTAAATGGAACCGGCGGGGCGGCCCGAACGACCTATCTAGTGGAGATGAGCAAGACCCGCGACCAGCTTTACGAAGAGCGGCCGGCTGTCTGGCACGCCGCCGGCGGCCTAGAAGAAGTCTCTATATGTCTCGAGCCACCAGCGCCAGTACTCTTGTTCATCCAGCACTCTCGGCAGATACATTCTCTTCCCGCGCAGAGAGTAACGGCGGGCCGGACTGCTCCGCTTCGTGAGAATGTCATAGGCCTCCGCTATCGCCATGAACCTCTCGTGCCGGGAGGGATCGTCAGGCCCCAGATCAGGATGATAGGCCTTGGCCAACTTCCAGTATGCGCGTTTGATCTCCACTGGGCCGCCCCTCTCCGACACACCCAGTAGTTCCCGCGCCCGCTGCTCCAGCCGCAGCGGCTCCAGAATCTCCTCCTTGAAGTCCCGATCGTAGTAAGGAATAGTGGGATTTCTCCTCCGCCTGGCCTCGGCGGCGAGGCTAATCTACGCAGCTATGCGCGCCTTTCGCATAAGCGTTGCAGAGCCGCTCCAGCCGGCCTGGTTCCTTGCGGGAACCATCTCACTCTCTTTGCTCGAGAACGATTTCGTTCTTAACCAGGTCAATGGCGCGCACCCGGGCCTCGAACGTTTCCGACCGGCCGAATAGATCCCTGACCATTACCCTGTTGTCCGCGCATTCTAGAAAGGCGACGTCGGAGAGGGCCAGCCTGCGCTCTCCCGACTTCTCCGGCTGCTCGATGTATACGGCCACCAGGCACATGCCATTCCTCCATCACCTGCCATTCAAGCCAGGCTCGGCTCGCCAGCTAAGAGGCCATCGAGGATAGCGACGATCTCTTCATGGGCACTGGCTGAATCCAGGGCCTTCCCGGAAAGGCAAGCGCCGGCGATCTCATCGTGGTAATGAACGGTTCCCAGGATGGAGATCTGCCGCTCATTCAGTTCATGGGCCAAGGCCGCCGCCACTTCCCGCGACGCAACCTTGTTGAGAATCGCCCCCGCGAACTTGGCCCCAGAGCCCAGGGCGAGCTGTCTCACCTTTTCCGTTAGCAGTACCGATTCCAACGAAGGCTCGACCACGCCGACCACGGCGTCGATGCTGGTTTCCACGCCACGGCCGAAATGCTCGATGCCGGCCTCCATGTCCACCACTACTGCTTCGGTCGAACCCAAGCGCAACTTCTTCAGGAACTCTCGGCTCAACACGCCCATCGGACAGGCGCACCCTTCCAGCGCTTGGTGAATCTTGCCGACCGTAACCAGCCTCAGGCCATCCTGCTCGCTCACGTACTCCTGAGGAAGATCCGCCACTCGCACTTGCGGTGAGGCCAAGACGGACATCTTCGGCTCGTCTTCGCCCTGGTCAGACCGGCCGCGCATCCCCCGCTGCACGTTCTTCTTCCCTCCCACCAGTTCGAGCAGTGGGCGGGGAGGGTGGTGAAGGCCCAGCATCCAGTGCAGGCAGGCATTCGACTCATCGGAGTCCACCACCAGCACTTGCCGACCTCTCCGACGGAGTTCATGGGCCAGCAGCACCACCACCGTGCTCTTGCCGCTGCCCCCTTTGCCGCAAACGGATACTTTCACGGCGCTAGCTCCTTCCGGGCGGCTTCAAAGCCCTTTGCCCACAGCACTTGGCGGCGCTCGACCAGTCTTGCCGAGACCTCCACGTATCCTATGGCCGCGAGCAGATCGGACACATGATGAGGCGTGTAATAATCCTCATTCCACAGCCGTTGCGCCAACGAGCCGCGCGGGAAGTCCACTATCAGCAGCTTGCCGCCCACGCGTAGGACTCGTCTTGCCTCGGCGAGAACCGTTCGCGGTTGTCTGACTTCGTGAAGCGCCCACAGCATGACCACCGCGTCAACCGCTCCGTCAGCCAGAAAGCCAAGTCGCCGGGCGTCGGTCTTGACGCATCTGAGCAGTGTCCGCGTGTGGCCCTTTAACCCGTGACGGTCCGGAAACGAGCCATCAGCAATATCCACTCCGATCACTTCCTGACCACATGTCTCGGCCAGGAATCGGCCCAGTTCGCATCCCCCGCAGCCGAGGTCCAGCACGCACCCGGCCTCGCGCAGTTCCTCGCCAATTCGCCGGTAGAGGCGAGGTCTGATCTTCTCGTAGAAATCATCCGGAAGACCGGCCGCTCTGCGTCTGCTAGCGGCTACTGGCATTCCGACCCTCCGCGCGGCACTCCATCAGCAAGCTCTTCAGCCTCTCCAGTGTAACCGGTCGGCCTTCAACC
>CAZWRO010000214.1:0-3859 GCA_964635365.1 uncultured bacterium
AGGTTGACCGTGAACGTCATGCATGTCTTTGATGCGGACGTGGCCGAACCGGATGGTGGGAGCGGTGGTCGTTAGGCGCGGCCGCGCGGTGGGGGAGGGGTATCATCGGCGGGCGGGCGGGCCGCACGCGGAGGTGTGGGCGCTGAGCAGGGCGGGAGGCGCGGCGGAGGGGGCGACGCTCTATGTGAGTCTGGAGCCGTGCTGTCACCAGGGCCGAACGCCACCGTGCACCGAGGCGGTGATCGAGTCGGGGGTGAGGCGCGTGGTTGCCGCGGGGGTGGACCCGAACCCGCGGGTGCAGGGGCGCGGGGTGAGGCGCTTGCGGCGCGCGGGGATCGAGGTGACGGTGGGAGTGCTGGGGGAGGAGGCGCGCCGGCTTAACGCGGCCTACTTCAAGCACGTCAGCACGGGACTTCCGCTGGTGTCGTTGAAGGCGGCGATGAGCTTGGACGGGAAGATCGCCACGGCCGCGGGAGAGTCGAAGTGGATTACAGGCGAGCGGGCGCGCGCGGTGGGGCGCCGGCTGAGGGGCGAGCACGACGCGGTGCTGGTGGGGGTGGAGACGGCGATCGCGGACGATCCGCAATTGACGGTGCGGGGGGGGCGCGGGAAGGACCCACTGCGGGTGATCGCCGACAGCAAGGCGCGCACTCCGACGACGGCGCGGATGCTGGCCGGGGAGAGCGCGCGGACCATCGTGGCGACCACGCGGGCGGCCTCGGCCGAGCGGCGGCGGGGCTTGGAGCGCGCGGGCGCGGCGGTGTGGGTGGTGCGCGCGCAAGGGGGCAGGGTGGACTTGAGAGCCCTGGTAAGGCGATTGGGGGAGGAGATGGTGCAGAGCGTGATGATCGAGGGGGGTGGCACATTGGCGGCCTCGGCACTGGCGGCCGGGGTGGTGGATCGTGTATACTTCTTCGTGTCGCCGCGGATTATCGGGGGCGCGGAGGCCAAGACGCCGGTGGAGGGGAAGGGGGTCGGTCGGCTGGCCGAGGCCTGGCGGATTTCGTCGATGAAGGTGCGGCGGGTGGGGGATGACCTGTTGATCACGGGAGATATTTCCGAGTGAACGAAGCGGTATGTTTACGGGGTTGATCGAGGAAATCGGCACCATCGTGGAGCTGAAGCGCGGGCGGCGCCTGGAGCTGGCCGTGCGCGCGCGGCAGGTGCTGGAGGATCTGAAGCCCGGGGATAGCATCGCGGTGAGCGGGCCGTGCCTCACGGTCGAGCGGGTGGAGGGGGAGGTGTTCGTGGCTTCGCTGCTGCCGGAGACGGCCGAGCGGACGACGCTGGGAGCGGCGCGACGAGGGGGGAGCGTGAACCTGGAACGGCCGCTGCGAGTGGGGGGTCGCTTGGGAGGGCATCTGGTCGCCGGGCACGTGGATGGAATGGCGGAGGTGGTTTCGGTGGAGGACAGGGGAGAGACGCGGCGGGTGGGGCTGCGGTGCCCGGCCGGGCTGGAGAAGTATCTGGTGGACCGAGGTTCGGTGGCCTTGGATGGGGTGAGTCTGACGGTGGTGTCGCCGAGCGGCCGGCGCTTTTCGGTGGCTTTGGTGGCAACGACACTGGAGGCGACGACTGTGAGCGACTTGCGCGCCGGCGACCGGGTGAACATGGAGGCGGACCTGCTGGCGAAGCATGTGGAGCGGCTGCTGTCGGCGCGCGAGGGAGCGGCGGGGTCGGAGAAGCTGAGGGATTGGCTTGCGGAGGCGGAGTTGGCATGAAGAGCGAGCGCGAGGAGGACAACCGGATGGTTTCGGTCAAGCAAGCTATCGACGATTTCAAGGCCGGGCGAGTGGTGATCATCGTCGATGACGAGGACAGAGAGAACGAGGGCGATCTGGCGATCGCGGCCGAGTTCGCGACTCCGGAGGCCATCAACTTGATGGCGAAGGAAGGGCGGGGGCTGATCTGCGTGCCGATGACGCGGGAGCGCCTGCACGAGTTGGACCTCCATCTGATGGTGGCGGAGGAGACGGCGCTTCACGGGACGGCCTTTACGGTGTCGGTGGACGCGGTGCAGGGGACGACGACGGGGATATCGGCCTACGATCGGGCGGCCACGGTGGCGGCGCTGATTGACGCCGAGACGAAGCCGGATGATCTGGCGCGGCCGGGGCATGTGTTTCCGCTCGAAGCGAAGGAGGGCGGGGTGCTGGCGCGGGCGGGGCAGACGGAGGCGTCGGTGGACCTGGCCCGGCTGGCGGGGAGGTATCCGGCGGCGGTGATCTGCGAGATCATGGCGGAAGACGGGACGATGGCGCGGCTGCCGGCGCTGGTGGAGCTGGCCCGGAAGCACGATCTCAACATCGTTACCGTGGAGTCGATCATTCGCTATCGGAAGCAGCGGGAGAAGCTGGTCCGGTGCGCGGCGACCTCGCTCGTACCCACACGCTTCGGCACGTTCATGGTGCATGCTTACGAGAGCTTGGTGGATACGAAGCCTTACTTGGCGCTCGTGCACGGTGAGATCGGACCCAAGCCGACGTTGGTGCGAGTGCATTCGAGCTGTCTGACGGGAGACGTGTTCCACTCCATGCGGTGCGACTGCGGGGACCAGTTGGAGCGCGCGCTTCAGATGATTGTAGAGGAGGGCTCGGGTGTCCTGCTCTACATCCAGCAGGAGGGGCGGGGCATCGGCTTAATCAATAAGATCCGGGCCTATGAGCTGCAAGAGCATGGGCACGACACGGTGGAGGCGAATGAGCTGCTGGGGTTTGCGCCCGATATACGCGACTATGGGATCGGGGCTCAGATTCTGGCCGACCTGGGGCTGCGGGAGATTCGGTTGCTGACGAACAACCCGGGGAAAGTGGTGGGGATCGAGGGGATGGGGATTCACGTGGTGGAGCGGGTGCCGCTGGAGATCCCGCCGACGGAAGCGAATAGAGGTTATCTGCGCACCAAGCGTGAAAAGCTGGGACATCTCCTCTCGGACGCGGTCGAGGAAGCAGACAGCGGAAAGGACGGATCGCGGTGAGCACGACCTATGAGGGCAAATTGGTTGCGGACGGGCTTCGGTTCGGCCTGGTTGCCAGCCGCTTCAACGAGTTGATCGTGAGTCGGCTGCTCTCGGGCGCGCGGGACGTGCTGGCGCGCCACGGAGCTTCGGAGGAGCAGGTCGAGGTGGCCTGGGTGCCGGGCGCGTTCGAGCTGCCTGTGGTCGCGCAGCGCATGGCGGAGTCCGGTCGCTACGATGCGATCATCTGCTTGGCGGCGATTATCCGGGGAGCTACTCCGCACTTCGAATACGTGGCCTCGGAAGCGGCGAAGGGGATCGCCCAGGTTGCGCTGCGCACGGGCCTGCCGGTGATCTATGGTGTGGTGACGGCGGATTCCATCGAGCAGGCGATCGAGCGGGCCGGGACCAAGAGCGGGAACCGGGGCGCGGACGCCGCGCGATCGGCCATCGAGATGGTGAACCTGCTGCGCGAGCTGCCGAAGAAAGCCTGAGACAACATAACCGTGCGAGCGGTGGTGCAGCGAGTCAGCTCGGCGCGGGCGGAGGTCGATGGGGAGGCGGTGGGGGCTATCGACGGCGGGTTCCTGGTGCGCCTCGGCGTGGCGCGCGGCGACGGCGAAGGCGAGGCCGTGTGGCTGGCGGAGAAGGTGGCGGGGCTGCGGGTCTTCGAGGACGAGGCCGGGAAGATGAACCTCTCCCTTCAGGACACGGGTGGGTCGGTATTGGTGGTGAGCCAGTTCACGCTGCTGGGGGATTGCCGGCGGGGCCGGCGGCCGAGCTTTACGGAGGCGGCGCCGCCGGAGGAGGCGGATCGGCTGTATCGGAGATTCGTGGAGCGACTGCGGGAGGTGGGGCTGAAGGTAGAGACGGGTGTGTTCCAGGCACACATGGCGGTGAGTT
>CAZWRO010000215.1:0-3822 GCA_964635365.1 uncultured bacterium
GAAACAGCTTCTCGGCTATGCTGTTTCACAACCTCGAGACGAGGTATGAAACAGCTTGTAATTACAGTCTGGGGAGAAGCGATGAGCAGTGATGTTTGGCGGATTGTGGGGGGGCGGCCTTTGCAGGGGCGGGTGAGGCCGGCGGGGAGCAAGAACGGGGCGCTTCCGACTCTGGCGGCCACGCTGCTGCTGGAGGGGGAGACGGTGCTGCACAACGTTCCTCGCATCACCGACAGCGCGACCATGGTGGGATTGCTGCGGGGGTTGGGGGTGGCGGTGGAGGAACGGGCTGATGGGGGGCTGATGATCGTCAACCGGGGGATTTCCACGCAGGAAGCGCCGGCGAATCTGGTCGGCCTGATGCGGGCCTCGCATTATGTGCTGGGGCCGATGCTGCTGCAACTGGGGAAGGCGGAGATGGCGCTGCCTGGGGGGTGTCGGATCGGGGAGCGGCCGGTGAGGCACGTGCTGGATGTGTTCGAGGCACTGGGGGCGCGCACGGAGGTGGAGAAGGAGCGCATCGTGGTGTCGTGCTCGGGACTGCGAGGGGCCACGGTGAGGCTCGACCCGAAATACCGCAGCGCGGGGGCGACCTTTACGGCCTTGATGGCGGCTTCGCGGGCGGAGGGAACGACGAGGATCGAGAACGCTTCTTATGAGCCGGATGTGGTGCGGTTCTGTGAGTTTCTGACGGCGGCGGGCGCCAGGATAGAGGGAATCGGGGAGGCGACGCTGGTGGTGTATGGTGTGGAGCGCTTGACGGGGACGAGGCATCGGGTGAACTCGGACCGACTGGAGGCGGGGACTTTGATCTGCGCGGCGGCCGCCACGCGGGGCGAGGTGGTGGTGGAGGAGATCGCGCGGGCGGAGCTGGGGGAGACGGCCGACGAGCTGGAGGAGGCGGGAGTGGAGCTTGGGGAAGAGGACGGGGGAGTGGTGGCGAGGTGCTCCGACCGGCCGCATGGCGTGGATATCGTTACGGGCCCGTTTCCGATGTTCTCGACGGACCTGCAACCTCCGGTGGCGGCGGTGCTGGCGACGGCGGAAGGCAAGAGCAGGATTCGGGAGACGGTGTTCGATAACCGGCTGCTATATGCGGAGCAGATGGCGAAGATGGGCGCGGAGATAGAGGTGGTGAACGCGCGGGAAGTGGTGATTGGCGGGGTGCCGAGCCTGCGCGGGGCGGAAGTGGAAGCGAACAACATCCGCGACGGAGCGGCGATGGTGATCGCGGCGCTGTGCGCGGAGGGAGAGAGCACGGTGCGGGGCCGGCGCTACGTGGCTCGGGGCTATGAGAAGCTGGAAGAGAAGCTGCGTTCGCTGGGGGCTGATATAGCCGCCGGATAGCGGCCGGGTGGCGGCGCGGAATACGGGCTGAACAACAGCAGTGGGGCAAAGGGGAGGGCTGAGGGATGTTTCGCATGGCGACGTCGGTCGGGGTGGATTTGGGGACCTCCAACATCCTGGTGTATGTGAAGGGGCGCGGGGTGGTGGTGCGAGAGCCGTCGGTGGTGGCGGTTTCGGGGGACGAGATCGTGGCCATGGGGGAGAAGGCGCGGGAGATGCTGGGTCGGACGCCCGGCGCCATCTCGGCGGTGAAGCCACTCCAGGACGGGGTTATCGCCAACTTCACGATTACGCAGAAGGTGCTGCGTTATCTGCTGCGCCGGGTGTGCGGCCGCAGCAGGTTTCTGAAGCCTCAGGTGTGCATCTGTATTCCCTCGGGCGCGACGGGAGTGGAGAAGCGCGCGGTGGTGGAGGCGGCGCTGGCGGCCGGGGCGAAGCGGGCGATTCCGGTGGAGGAGCCGATGGCGGCGGCAATCGGTGCGGGCCTGGAGGTGACGAACACGACGGGGCACTTGGTGGTGGATGTGGGCGGCGGGACGACGGACGTGGCGGTGATTGCGTTGGGGGGGATCGTGCTGAGCGAGTCGGTGCGCCTGGGGGGAATGGCGATGGACGCGACGGTGATTCGCCAAGTGAAGCGGACCTACAACCTGCTGATAGGGGAGCGAACGGCGGAGGATATCAAGATAAGAATCGGGTCGGCCTATCCACTGGCCGACGAGACGACGATGACGGTGAAGGGGCGAGATGTGGTGACGGGCCTTCCGAAGACGGTGGAGATCAGCTCGGAGGAGGTGCGGGAGGCGCTGTCGGAGCCGGTGGCGGCGCTGGTGGAGAGGGTGCGCGCGGTGCTGGAGCGGACGCCGCCGGAGCTGGCTGCGGACATCATCGAGAAGGGGATCTTGCTGACGGGAGGTGGGTCGCTGCTGAAGGGGCTGGATCGGTTGATCGAGGCGCAGACGGATGTGACGGTGAAGGTGGCGGAGGATCCTTTGAGCTGTGTGGCGGTGGGGACGGGGCTGTACTTGGAGCTGTCGAAGAAGCTGCCGGCGAGCTTGCTGACACCGGCCTCCGATTCCTCGTCGGGCTATACGCGGTGAGGGGAAAGAGGGGGGAAGTGCGGGCCGAGCGGCGGGGGCGGCGCGCGGCTCAGTAGGCGCGCGAGACCTTCTCTTCCTGGAATCCGACTCGAATCACGCTCATCGCCTGCTGGGCAAGCGCTTCGACGGTGAGGTCGTGGTAGGAGGCGTCGGCGGGCGTGATGGTCAAGATAGTTTCTCCCCAGGCGTGGATTCGCGCTTGGTCCGCGTCCATTGTGAGGCCCACCTCCAGCAGCCGAAGATCGGCGAGCAGCAGCTCGTTGAAGACCTCGGCGCTGCGCTGGGCGCGGGCGACGGGTGAGGTTCCCTGGAGCTCGGCGGTTGGCTGAAAGACGACGCGATCGTTGAGGCGAAGCTCGCCGATCTCTCCACTCTCGCCGGGGAGGGCCGCGGCGGAGGCGACCAGGGATTTGGTGACGCGGCGGCGCTCGATGGGAATGGCCTGCTCGTGGAGTTGTCGGAGGACGGCGTCGATGCGATCTCTGGGTACGGGGTGGGTCTGCAAGACACCCATGTCGACGGTGGCGAAGCCACTCTCGATGCGGGCGAGGCCTTCCAGAACCGTGAGCATGGCGACTGGGCTATAAGTGTGGGAGGCATTGAGGTAGAGTATGGCGTGCTGGTCGGCCTCGAACTCGGCGGCGCGGCCGTAATGGTTGACGGCGTCCTGGACGATGAGGCTTCCGATGGCGGCGATTTCGCCGGTGGGAATGGATTCGGACTGGCTGAGGACGGCGGCGAGGATGATGGGGCCGAGGATGTTGCGGTAGCGCTCGTCGCGGCCCATTAATCTGCGGGCGTGGCTGAGGCAGACGTGGGCCATTTCGTGGCCGGTGATGGCGGCGAGCTCGTCGTCTGATTCGACGGCTTGAAGGAGGCCTTGGCTGTAGTAGAGGTAGCCGCCGGGGATGGAGAAGGCGTTGATTGCGTTGCTGTCGATGACCTTGACTCGATAGGTCTGGTGTGGCTTCTCCGTGACGGGGCGGAGTAGCTGGATGATGGCGTCGATGCGAGGGATGTCGGGGGAGTCTTCGATGAACTCGTACTGTTCGTCGACGGCTTCGGCGGCGGTGCGGCCGATCTCGGCATCGGCGCGCTCCTCGGGAGTCATCTCGACGGGTTCGGGCTCGGCCGCGGGCTCGTCAGTAGGTTCGTCAGGTGTGGGCTGATCGGCCTGCTGTTGAGCGGGTTGGTCGGCGGCGGGCCCGTTGGGGGCGGGTCCCTCGGCGGCAGAGCACCAGTTTAGAGGGGCTGGCAGCAGCAGCAAGATGAGAGCAAGTATGGTTATGACGCGCATGATGATCCTGATTAGATCCTGGTTATAGACCTTGGTGTGCCACTCTGTGGTTGCGCCACTCTGGTGTGGCGCCCTGGT
>CAZWRO010000216.1:0-1138 GCA_964635365.1 uncultured bacterium
TCATCGTTCACGGCAATCCTCAACGCCATGAAGGACTTCGTGGCTGCGTGAAGGCGTCTCGGTCGCGCCCGTGGTGGGATGGCTGCTGTAATCGTTGCTGCGAGTTGTGCTGTAGTTCTAATAGGTTGTTGCTGCCGCTCTGTTGTTATCGCTCTAGCAATTCTTCGTGCCCGCCGTTCCCCTCCGTACTCCCAGAGAATTCGGGACAGCTCCTCCTCCGGCAGTTGATTTACGAGATCTTCCGCGGTGGTATCCTCTTCCGGGTCCATCCTGAAGTCCAGCGGCCCGTCGAGCCTGAAACTGAATCCGCGCTCTGCTGTGGTTAGTTGTTCGAGTGACGGCCCACCATCGATCAGGACTCCGTCCACCGCTTCCACTCCTAGCTCGTCTAAGATCACCTCCAGTCTTCGATGATTGTCTCGAACTAACGTAACCGGTTGCCCGGAAAGTCTCTCGCCGGCCCTCGCTATCGCTTCGGGATCCCGGTCGATCCCTATCAGCTTTCCTCCCGGACGGATTCTCTCTACTATCGCGGCCGCATGGCCGCCCGATCCAAGAGTTGCGTCTACCACCACCTGGCCTGGCCGGCAGGCCAGATATTCGAGCACTTCGTTGACCATGACAGGCCGGTGCTCGGACTCCGGCCTTTCAGTTTTCATCCCTGCTCCGCCTCGCCCCGAAGGACGGGCATTATATTCCCAGCGCCTCCGCTTTCTTGACGATGCGCTCGGGCGCGAACTGCTCGTTCTGGAAAGAGCGCCAGCGATCTTTCGCCCAGATCTCGGCGCGGTTGATGACACCGCGAATGACGACGTCGGATTGGATACCGGCCCACTCGCGGAGAGAAGAGGGGATGACGACGCGGCCCTGGCGGTCGAGGAAGACTTTGGCGCCGCCGCTGAAGAACTGCTTCACCATGTCGGCGTCGGTGTCGGTGATGCGGATGTCCTTGAGCTTGTCCTCGATCTTGCGCCACTCTTCCCAAGGAAGCAGATAGAGACACCCGTGCCAACCTCGGGTAAGAAAAGCGCCGTGCTCCATGGCCTCGCGGAAGGCCTTTGGAATGGCTGCTCGCCCTCGCTCGTCGAGTTGATGCTCGGCCTCGCCCGTAAGCACCTGCGATGTCCGCCCTTCCCTC
>CAZWRO010000216.1:1238-3811 GCA_964635365.1 uncultured bacterium
ACACCGACGACGTGGGTGGGTACGTCGACTTCGATCTTCGTGCCGCACTTCGGCTCGCTGGTGATGGTGCGCTCGGGGAAAGTAATACGGGCGGATCCGGTCAGGCGCCGGACAGGGCCCATGAGAGTGATGAGTGCGGTAAGGTAGTAGGGACCCATGTCGAGCATGGGCCCGCCGCCGGTTTGGTAGAAGAACTCGGGGTCGGGGTGCCAGCTCTCGTGGCCGTGGTTGGTCATAAAGGCGGTGGCGGCGATGGGATCGCCGATCCAGCCATCGTCGATCAGCTTGCGACAGGTCTGAAGGCCGGCGCCCATGAAGGTGTCGGGCGCGCAGCCGACGAGGACGCCCCTCGCTCGGGCGGCATCGAGCACGGCGCCTCCATCCTCTCGGGTGACCGCGAGGGGTTTCTCGGTGTAGACGCTCTTGCCGGCCTCGATGGCGGCGAGGGAGACCTCGGCGTGGGCTTTGGGGAGGGTCAGGTTGAGGACGATCTCTATCTCGGGGTCCTGAAGGAGGTCAGCCACCGACCGCGCGGAGGTGTCGAACTCCTCCGCCTTCTCCTGCGCTCGTTCGGGGATCAGGTCCGCGCAGGCCGCCAGGTCTATCGCCTCCAGCGTCTGCGCGTTGGCGCAGTAGATGCCACTGATGTTGCCGCACCCAATGATCCCGATCTTCACCGGCTGGTTCGCCATGGTGGTGCTCTTCTCCCGAGCGAAACTCGTGCGCTAGCGCGCAGCCCAGCGCATTCCCCTCTGCATGATGGTACGCGCTTCGGGGACCTCGAAGTCCTTGGCCACGTGGCCGAGGGAAGAGTAGAAAACGCGGCCTTCACCCCACCGGCGCTTCCACGCCACCGGCATGACGACGCCGTCGATCCACGGGCAGTGATCTCCGTTGAAGGTGGTGGTAGCGAGCACCTGGTTCGAGGGGTCGACGTGCATGTAGTACTGCTCGGAATCCATCTCGAAATCCGAGAGCCCGGCGGTTATCGGATCCTCGTGGTCGATGATGTTGACTCGGTAGTGGATGACGCCGCCGGGGTGGGCCACCCACTGCCCGCCAACGAGGAACTGATATTCGGTGTTGTTCCGGAAGGAGTCGCCCATGCCTCCGTGCCAGCCGGCGATGCCGACTCCGCTCTCCACCGCCTTCAGGAGGCCCGCTTCCTGCTCTCCGCTAATCTCGCCCATCGTCCACACGGGGACGATGAGGCTGAGGGACTTCAGGTAGTCTTCTTCGAGGTAGACCTCCAGGGAGTCGGAGATTCTCACCTCGAAACCTTGCTCCTGCAAGTAGGGAGCGAAGACATCGACGCACTGCTTCGGCTCATGTCCATCCCAACCACCCCAAACCATCAATGCAGACTTCATGCCGGACTCCTGCCGTAGAGTTTCGCGCGGCATTATAGCAGAACGTTGAGCCTACAACGTTGACCTAGCGATTGACTGTATCAAAGCCCGGCGGAGGGCCGAGCGGCAGTGAAGATTTCCGGTCTGTGTGCTAGAGGGGAGTGCGTCTGAGCCGGCCGCTGTCTTCCCGGCAGCGGTCGATGACGCGCATCACGGCCAGCGGCTCTTCCGGCTTCACGAGGAGCGGGGCTCGCTTGCGGACGGCGGCCGCGAAGTTAGCGTAGAAGTCCACCTTCAGGGACAGGTTGACGGGGACGGTATTCTCTTTGAAGGACAGCTTCTCCGCGGGGTACTTCCGGTCGGCGCTGGCCAACGAGCGGTCGAGCTTCCGCGGCGCGAGGCCCTCGGGCGGGAGGTGCTTCACGATGAGCTGATCGCGCTTCGGGTTGAGCGAGACGGCTCCCCGCGTACCCCAGACGATGGTGCTGTGCGGCGCGATGGCGGAGGCCTGGTTCACGTCGAGTTCGCCGAGGACGCCCTTGCGTGTTTCCAGCAGCACCTTAACCACATCGTCGGCGTCCCCCAGTGAGGCGACTACCCGCAGGTTGCAGAAGACGCGCTTGACGTCGTAGCCGACAAGCTGAAGGAGCGCGTCGATGCCATGTGCCCCATAGTTGTTCAACATACCTCCGCCGTACTTGCGGAGGCTTTGCCAGTCGTTCCGGCGGACGAAGCCGAAGGCTCCGAGGCGGACGTGATACACCTCGCCGATGAGGCCGGAGGCGAGCACCTTCCGCAGGTGCTGGAAGGAGGCGCTGGCGCGCAAAGGTTGGTAGACGGTGAGCAGCAGGCCGCGGCGGGCGGCGGAGCGTACGATGGCGGCGGCCTCCTGCGAGTTTGAGGCCATCGGCTTCTCGAGCAGGACGTGGCAGCCCGCACGTAGGCCCTGAAGAGCCATATCCTTATGGAGGTGGGTTGGCGTGGCGATGGCCACGGCTTCCAGGTCGCTCGACTTCAGCATCTCTGAGAACGAGGTGAAGGCCGCGGCTCCGTAGAGCTGCTCGGCCTCTCGACAGCGGTCGACCTCCACGTCCTGGACTGCTGCGAGCTCGAACGCGCGGCTGTTGGCGATCTCCTTGCAGTGGAAATCCCAGCCGATCCGGCCGAGGCCGGCTACGCCTATTCTGATTGGTCTTGGGGCCATGCCGCCCTCGGGACAAACAA
>CAZWRO010000217.1:0-3776 GCA_964635365.1 uncultured bacterium
GCACTCCGGACAGGCCAGCTCGCGCACTTCCAGCCTACCGCCGCATTGCGGACACCGATTCACCGTTCCTGTCGATCTCATAGCACTAATATAAGTCCATTCTTTATAATTGTCAAGAGCTACACGGCAGAAATGACCACAAAGTACCTCAGAGCTTACTAATAATGAATTAAACCCTCGCAGCATGCCCACCGCGCGGTGGGAGCTGGCGGCGACGTGCTCCGCGCGCGCGTTGCGGCCATTTCCGCACCAGGACGCGGCCTCCCCGAGACGGAACCTCACAGGAGAACGACACCGCGGCCGTCAGCTCGACCCCGCAAGAGGAGCAGACGCCAACGCCCGATGGCAAGAGATCAAACACTGAATCAGTGTGGTGATTGAGTCAGCATGAAGTCACTTCGCGAATGGATGGTGTCAGCCTACGTGAGAGAGTTGCCGCGTATCCTCCGGGACCAGCGCTGGCCGTTCTTTCTCGTGGTCTCGGTGTTTGTTGCTGGATGCATCTCCGGCTTTCGCTCCGCGCAAACCGCAGACTTCGGCCAAATGGCTGGCTTCTTTGAGCGGGCCACGAGCACGCAGTGGCACGACTGGCTGTTCCCCTTTCCTAGGTGCCACCTCTGGGAACGGGGATGCCTCGGCTTCTTTGTTCCCAACACCGTAAGAGCAGTGCTTGTGTTTTTCTGGGGGACAATCTCGTTCGGGCTGCTGCCGCTGTGGATTGTCTGGTTTAACGGAAGTTATGTCGGGTGGGTAGTAGGTGGGTTAGCGCCCATGGCGCGCCAAGCTTCCGGGGTTGGAGTGGCTGGCACGGCCGCTGGAGGTCTGCTTCCGCACGGTCTGCTCGAGTATCCCGCCTTTCTGCTGGCCTGGGCCCTGGCTCTTCGAGCCGGGCTTGCGTGGATCCGGCCCCTCCCGCATGTGCGCCGATGGCCCAGCGTCAAGCGGCTCTTTCGTGACTTCCGCATCTCTCTGCTGGCGATAGTACCTCTTCTGCTGCTCGCGGCACTCTTGGAAACATACGCCAACCCATTCTTTGTTGATCGCTACATAGTCGGCATCGGCAAGGCCCCCGCAATGATAGCCGAAAGGCGAGTCGGGCGACACTTCTCTGTTGACCAATCCGCTTTGTCGCCTGATGGCGACGACATCGTCGCTGTTGACCTGGGTGGCCGTGTCTGGCTTCGCGAGTTGAGCGCTGACAAACCGGCCGTGCTGCTTGCCGACCCCGGCGACGATTCCTCTTTCGTGTCTCCCTCCTGGTCTCCTGACGGCGATCGGATTGGTCTCATTCGTTCCCCCGTCGACTTCGACAACGTGCGGGACTACCGACTGGTGATCTTGGATCTCCCTTCGGGAAGGGTAAACACCGTTCCTCGAGGGCCGGTCGGGCGCTACCTGCGCGCGGCCTGGGATCCAGACGCGGACCTTATCGCTTGCATAGTACTCGAGTTCTCCGCTGACCTCTTGCATACGATGGGGACGAACATATGGGAGGTCGATCTCCGCGCGGGCACATGGCACAAGATTACCTCGTTTGAACCCGGGCGCGGTGTTGCGCCGGGTGGCGGGCTGTCTTGGAGTCCCGATGGGCGAGACATAGTACTCCTCAAGTCTGTGCCACACCAGGAACAGCGCGACGCGCAAACAAGCACCAAGCGCGGCTACACCCTGTGCATTATGTCGAGTGATGGTGCCAACCTTAGGGAAGTAACCAGCCTGAGACACACTACGGACGTGGCTTGGTCGCCAGACGGAAACTGGATCGCTTTCAGCGATCTGGCATCAGATCTCGCCACTCAAATCCGTCCAGGCAGTGAATGGTGGGAAGGGCCAAACATCCTAGATATCGGCCTGGTCCAGCCCGATGGGTCGGATCGCATAGACGGCCTCGCTCGAATTGACGCGTTTTCCTCGTTGTCCTGGTCGTCAGATGGCCAACAGTTGGCCTATCAGCGACTTGCCACCTGCATCATCGGTACGCCCCGGGTTCTTGCGTCACAGTGACATCCCCAAGGGGTGCCGCATGACCACAATCGGCGAGAAGATAGCCGTGGAGAAGAACGCGGCGGGCACAACCCAGGCGGCGTGTGTGAACGAAGGCCCGAGCATCTACGATCCGATGATCTGCATGGACCGCGGCGGCGCCAAGTCCTACCACCTCTTCACCCACCTCGGAAAATAGAGGCCGGAAAATAGGGACAGTTACCGATGCTCCGTCGCCCACAGTCCCCCTTCCCCAGCCGCGCGCTAGGCCCACCCGTGGGCGTCTTGCGGGGCGAATCCAACACACAGATACCCTCCCAGTGACGTGTGCGGACTCCCCGTCCGGAAGGACGCGCCCGCTCCCGAGACGAAGGAATCCGACGGCTCTGCGGCCCGGCTCTTGGCCGCCCGTGAAGACCATGCGGAGTGGGACCTGTGCCGCGATTCTGCCCGGCCCCAAGTGACGCGCAACCGGCGAACCCTCCTACCGCTCGGCGGGAGACCGGAGCCGCGCCTCCCCCGCTGGCCGGGCGCGACCTCCTGGTCGCCGCCGTCTTCCTGGCCCTCTCCGCCTTCGCCGCCTGGCGCTACCGCCTCTTCCAGTGCGACGACGCCTTCATCGGATACCGCTACACCCGCAATCTGCTGGCCGGGCGGGGCTGGGTCTACAACCCCGGCGAGGCCGTCAACGGAGCCACCTCTCCCCTCCACATCCTCCTCCAGGCCCCCCTGGGGGCCCTGCTCGGCGACATCCCCGCCGCCGCCCACCTCCTCGGCGGCCTCTGCCTGGCCCTCGCCGCCTGGTTCTGCTACCTGCTCCTCCGCGGCCTCGGCCGGCGGGAAGGCGGCCTCGCCGCCGGCCTGCTGCTAATAACCAGCCCCTTCCTCCTCTCCACCTTCGGGATGGAGACCATGCTCTACCTCGCCCTCGCCGCGGCCGCCCTCTACTGGTACCACCGACAGCGCATGTTCCTCTGCGCCGCCGCCCTAGCGCTGCTGGTGCTCACCCGGGCCGACGGCGTGCTCCTCGCCCTCGTGCTCCTCGGGCACTACCTCGCCGTCAACCGGCGATTCCCGCTCGCCCCCACCCTCCTCGCCGCCGCCATCGCCGCGCCCTGGTTCATCTTCTCCACCCTGAACTTCGGATCGCCGCTGCCCAACACCCTGGGCGCCCGCCTCGCGCAGGGGGCGGCCGGCTACAACATCGAGTTCTTCCAGGGCGCCTTCTTCTGGACCGCGTTCTCCCTGCGGCAGAGCCTCTGGTATCTCATCCTGCTCCCCGCCGCCCTCCTCGGCCTGGCCGCGCTGCTGGCCCGCGCGCGCGACCACCTCCCGCTGCCACTTTGGGCCTTGATCTACTTCATCGCCTACTCCCTCCTCGGCGTGCCCTACCAGCACTGGTACTACGGCCCGCTCGTCCTGGCCCTAATGCTCATCTCCCCCGTCTGGCTCATCTGGCTCGACAGTGGCCGTCTCGCCCCGTGGCTCGCCACCGCGTGGCTCGCCGCCGTCTGGGCCGCCCTGCTCATCGTCGTCGCGCTCGCCGGCAATATCCTCCTCCTCACCGGCCACGACACCTACCTCAGCTTCCGCAGTGAGCATAGCTGGCAGACCATCCGCGGCCTGCTCGACATTTCCTCGGTGGGAGTCTGGCTGCCGCTCCTCCTCGCGGTGGCCGCGGCCGCCGTCGCCGTCCTGGCTCGCCGCCGCACCACCACCGCGCGGTGGGCACTCGCGGCGGCCTTGTTCCTCCCCGTCATCGTCGCCCAGGCCCACCTCAGCTACCAGCGCTC
>CAZWRO010000218.1:0-3712 GCA_964635365.1 uncultured bacterium
AAGAACGAAGCGGGAGCGGTGGGGGCCGCGGGAGATCGACATCGACGTGCTGCTGGTGGGGGAGGAGCGGGCGGCGGAAGAGGGATTCGAGGTGCCGCATCCGCGGATGTGGGAGAGGGCGTTTGTGATGGCTCCGCTGGCCGAGCTGGCTCCGGAGGTGGTGGGGCCCGGAGGGGAGACCGCGGCGGAGATCGCCGCGCGGCTGTGCAAGGAGCAAAAGGTCCATGCCACGATTCGCTTATGAGGTGAGGGAGGAGAGCGGCCGGACGGAGCGCGGGACGGCGCGGGGCGCGAACGAGGAGGCCGTCCGGCGGCAGCTTCGCGCACAGGGGTACTTGGTGGTGACGGTGGAGCCGGTGACGGAGCGGGTGGCCGAACCGGAGACGCCGCGGGAGATGTTCGCGCGCCGCGTGCTGGCGCCGGTGTTCTATCCGGTGAACAGCAAGGCGCTGGCGATGTTCTTCGCCTCGGTTCGGGTGCTGGTGTCGGCGGGGATGAGCGTATCGGAGGCGATGGGGACGCTTTCGCAGCAGACGGGGAACCCGACGCTGCGGAAGGCGGCGGAGGAGATGAGGGAGGCGGCCATCGGGGGTCGCCCGATGTCGCAGGTGCTGGGACGATATCCGTCGGCCTTTAACCCGGCGACGGTGGCGGCGATGGAGGCCGGCGAGGAATCGGGGCTGGTCGAGCGGACGGTGGAGAGGCTGACGAAGTACTTCGACCGGACCTATGAGCTGGAGCAGATGTACCGGTGGCAGACTTTCTATCCGAAGCTGCTGCTGATCGGCCTGGTGGTGATTCCGACGGTTCCGGCCTTGGTGCTGCACGGGTTCGCGCCGTGGTTGAGGTTGATACTGGCGCGGGCGCTGCCGCTGGCGCTGGGGATCGTGCTCTTGTGGTATGGGTGGCGGCTGTTGAGGCGGATAGAGAGTTTCGGCCAGGCCATCGATCGGATCAAGCTGGTGATACCGTGGTTCGGCAGTCTGGCGAGGAGGACGGCGACGGCGCGGTGGGCGAGGGCGCTGGCGATGCTGTCGGAGGCGGGGGTGCCGGTACACCGGGCGCTGGTGGCGGCGGCCGCGGCGAGTGGGAACAAGGGGGTGGAGGCCAGCCTGGTGCGGGAGGCGGAGGGGGTGCTGCACGGCAAGACGCTGACGGAGGTGGTGAGGGCGAGCAATGAGATGCCGAGGCTGGCGACGGATATGCTGGCCACGGCGGAGAAGTCGGGGTCGATAGAAGGAGCGCTGGAGAAGCTGGCGGATTACTTCGAGTCGGAGACCGATGTCGGCGGGAAGCAGACTGCGATGACCATCGGCCTCGGTATCTATCTGCTGATCGCGGCCGTGGTTGGTTATGTTGTGATCACCTCCTGGATGTCTTATGCTCAGGGATACAACGCGATGATCGAGTGAGGTTGGGATGTCAAAGCCGGCCGTTGTGACAACTGTAAAGGAAGTGCGGGAGCAGGTGGCGCGGGCGCGGGAGGCGGGGAAGTCGATTGGGCTGGTACCCACGATGGGGGCGCTGCACGAAGCGCACTTGAGCCTGATGCGGCAGGCGCGGGCGGATTGCGGGTTCGTGGTGGTTACGGTGTTCGTGAACCCGACGCAGTTCCCACCAAACGAGGACTTCGAGCGGTATCCGCGGGACCTGGAGGCGGACGTGAAGCAGGCGGGAGAGGCCGGAGTGGAGGTCGTGTTCGCGCCGCCGACCTCTGAGGTCTACCCGCCGGGGGACGCTACCTTCGTGGAGGTGACGGGGCCGCTGGTGGAGTGCTTGTGCGGGCCGCGCCGGCCGGGGCATTTTCGGGGAGTGACGACGGTGTGCGCGCGGCTGTTCAACATTGTGGGCGCGGATCGGGCTTACTTCGGGAAGAAAGACTATCAGCAGCTTCTGGTGATCAAGCAGATGGTGCGGGATCTGCATCTACCGTTGGAGATCGTGCCGATGCCGACGGTACGAGAGGCGGATGGGCTGGCGATGAGCACTCGCAACAAGTATCTTTCGCCGGAGGAGAGGGAGGCGGCGACGGTGCTGCACCGGGCGCTGTCGGCGGCGAAGGAGCGGGTGGCGGCGGGGGAGCGGGAGGCGGCTGCGCTGGTGGGGGGGGTGAGGGAGATGATCGGGGCGGAGCCGTTGGTGCGACTTCAGTATGCGGAGCTGCGGGAGGCGGAGACGCTGGCGGAGGTGAGGAGGCTGGAGGGGCGCGCGGTGCTGGCGGTGGCGGCGCACGTGGGGAAGGCGCGGCTGATCGATAATGTGGTGGTGGAAGAGAGGGTGTGACGGACGGCAGGTCGGGGCAGCGTTGACGTGCAGAGGGACGGGAGGGTAACATGTGTGTGCGAACCCGAGGAGTGTAGGGGGTAGAGAACGATGCTGCACTATGGGGTTGTACTGGAAGACGGAGAAGATGGCTGGATAGTAGCGCGGGTGCCCTCTCTCCCGGGGGTGGTGACCCAGGGGAGAACGCGAGAAGAGGCGCTGGCGAACGCGCGGGAGGCGATTGAGCTGACCATCGAGGACATGCGCGCGCGGGGGGAGGAGATCCCGCCGGCGGACGTGGGCGCCGAGATGGTGCAGATCAAGGCCTGATGCGGCGCTTGCCTCTGGTATCAGGACGCCAGTTGATCCGCGGGCTGGGCCGCTTGGGCTACGAAACGTCTCGCATCCGAGGGAGCCACGCGCGACTTGTGTGTTCTGGACGTCCGAGCCTGACTGTTCCCCTGCATGATGAAGTGGACCGCGGAACGTTGTCGGCCATTCTGAGGCAAGCCGACATCTCGGCAGAGCAACTCGCACGTCTGCTGGAATGAGTGTGAGGAGACCAGGCCGGCGGTGCCGGCGGTGGCGGCGCACGTGGGGAAGGCGCGGCTGATAGATAATGTGGTGGTGGAGGTGCAGGTCTGACGCATGCGAACTCGGGGCAGCGTTGACGCGGAGAGGGACGGCCGGGTAACATGTGTGTGCGAACCCGAGGAGTGTAGGGGGTAGAGAATGACGCTGCACTATGGGGTTGTACTGGAAGACGGAGAAGATGGCTGGATAGTAGCGCGCGTGCCCTCTCTCCCGGGGGTGGTGACCCAGGGCAGAACGCGAGAAGAGGCGCTGGCGAACGCGCGGGAGGCGATTGAGCTGACCATCGAGGACATGCGCGCGCGGGGGGAGGAGATCCCGCCGGCGGACGTGGGCGCCGAGATGGTGCAGATCAAGGCCTGATGCGGCGCTTGCCTCTGGTATCAGGACGCCAGTTGATCCGCGGGCTGGGCCGCTTGGGCTACGAAACGTCTCGCATCCGAGGGAGCCACGCGCGACTTGTGTGTTCTGGACGTCCGAGCCTGACTGTTCCCCTGCATGATGAAGTGGACCGCGGAACGTTGTCGGCCATTCTGAGGCAAGCCGACATCTCGGCAGAGCAACTCGCACGTCTGCTGGAATGAGTGTGAGGAGACCAGGCCGGCGGTGCCGGCGGTGGCGGCGCACGTGGGGAAGGCGCGGCTGATAGATAATGTGGTGGTGGAGGCCAGCGGCTAGCCGGCGACGGGGGAGGTGGGTTCGGCTTGGCCGTCGATCAGCTTAGCATAGTGCCGGGTGAGCTTGCGGCGGTGCTTGAGCTCGTCGCGGCCTTGCTGCCGAAGGGCGTAGACTCCGCGCTCCACCCGCTCGAACCAGCCGTAGAAGTTGCTGTAGACGATGGAAAGGGTCTTGTCGCCGG
>CAZWRO010000219.1:0-3700 GCA_964635365.1 uncultured bacterium
TTCTCCGGGGCGAGTGAGGCCGTCGTCACGTTGACATCGGCCGTGACGATGGCATCGCGCGCGTCACCCGCGTCGGCGAGCACCTTCGCGTTCGGCGCGACGATGCGGGAGCCGACACGCGTGGAGGTGAGATAGAACACCTGCTCGTCTCCGGCCCGGGTCCTCACCCGGTGCTCGGCCGGGCTGGCGGCGGAGGGATGGCAGATGATCCTGGCGCCGTTGAGGGTGCAGGCGGTGGCCGACTCCGGCCACATGTCGTCATAGCATATCAGCATGCCGATCACGCCGACATCCGTCTCGAAGGCGGGGAAGGAATCGCCGGCGGCCACCTGCCAGGTTTCGTACACCGGTAGGTGCACTTTGTGGTAGCGCCCGATCACCTCTCCCCGGCGGCCGTAGAGCACGGCGGAGTTGAAGATGGTATCGCCCTCCAACTCATAGAAGCAGGCGACGATGTGCAGGCCTTTGTCGCGGGCGACGGCCGCCATCACCTCGTGGGCGTGGGCGGCGGTCTCCGGCACCAGCGTGCGGAAGATGGAGGTATCGTCGAGGTAGGTTAGCGCGTAGCTCAGGTGGGCGATGTCCTCGCCGGCGACGGCGAGGTCGGCGCCCGCGGCGCCGGCTTCGGCCAGCAGGGTTGCGTGCTCCTCGATCTGCTGTCGGGCGTAATCGCGGGCGGCCTGGAGTGAGAACTGGTCGCTGTAGGGCATCGCCTCCAGCGGCACTTCTCGATACGACCGCTGAGTGGTGGCCAGCCGAACTTTTTCCTTGGGCATTGCCGGAACCTCCATGGCGGCTCCTGTGACGGCGCCGCTTGCGACTCTGGTTCGTCGCGGCTCCTTGTCCTCCTCGGTGGCAGGCGCTATGATACCGGCGCTCATGTCTGCCCTGACCCGGGACCCGACACCGGTCGTGACCGCTTTCCTCTACCGACGAGGGAAGGTGCTGCTGCTTCGGCGGAGCCCGCGCGTGGGATCGTACCCTGGCAAATGGGCGGGCGTCAGCGGCTATCTCGAACGCCCTCCCCTCTCCCAGGCGCGCCGCGAGCTGGCCGAGGAGGTGCGGGTGCGGCCGCGAGAGGCCGCGCTGTGCGGGATGGGCGTTCCCCTCCGTGTGGACGACCGGGCCGGCCGGCGCGCGTGGGTGGTATTCCCGTTCCTGTTCCGCCTGCGCCAGGGGGTGCAGCCGCGCCTCGACTGGGAGTCCGCGGGCTCCCAGTGGGTGCGGCCGGAGGAGCTGTGCGACTTCGATACGGTGCCGGGCCTTGCCGAGGCGCTCGCTCGGGTCTGGCCGCCCTGGGGGAGCGCGGGCTTCTGGCGCGAAATGGAGGCGATCGCCACCAACACCACCGAGGGGGCTACTGAGCTGGCCCTCCGGGGTCTCCGCGCGGTCGGCCGCCTGCGGCCGGAGCTGCGGCGGCGAGGCTTGGCGGCCTTCAGCGCGCTGCATCCTTCGATGGGCGTCTTCCCCCATCTTGCCGCCCGCGCCCACCGCCGAAGCGGTCGCCTCGACGCGCTGGCGCAGCGACTCGAGCGCGCGACCACGCGCGCCGCGCGCGGCGCCGCGCGCGCGCTGCGGCCGTGCCGAACGGTGCTAACTCACAGCGCCAGCCGTGCGGTGCGGGAGACTCTGCTCCGGTGGGGCCGCGCTGACGGTGAAGTCGTGGTGACCGAATCGCGGCCGCTCCGGGAGGGCGTCGCCCTCGCCCGCGAGCTTGTCGAGGCGGGGCTGCGCGTGAGGCTGATCACAGAGGCGCAGATCGGCCTCTTCGTTCCCCGCTGCGAGGCCGTGCTGGTGGGGGCGGATGCGATCACCGATCGCGAGCTGGTGAACAAGGCGGGCACCCGTCTCGCCGTGCTTGCGGCGCGGGAGGCCGGGGTGCCCTGCTGCGCGGTGGCGCAGACCTTCAAGATCTGTCCGCCGGGCTGGCCCCTCATCCTCACCCCGCAGGACCCCTCCGACGTGGGCCGGCTGGCCCGCGCCCGGGTAAGCAACATCGCCTTCGACGCCACGCCCACGGCCTGGTTTGCCGGCATCTACGGCGAGCGCGGCCTGCTGGGGCCGGCGGAGATCGCGGCGGTGCAGGCGGCCCTGCTTGCGCCCCTGGCGGCAGAGCCGGAGTAGGCTACTTCGGCGCCATCGTCTCCACGTCCATCGTGCGGGGCACCGCGTCGTGGACGTCTTCGAACCGGTAGTTCAGCCCCCGGCGGAAAGGGATCTCCTCGTCACTGGTCTTCTCCGCCCGGGCGAGACAGCGGTCGGGCAGGTACATCTCCACCTCGACGTTCGAGAAGCCCATGAACCGGCACATGTCCTTGAGGCAGAGGATCGAAGGCTGCCACCAGACTCCCATGACGAAGCGGCCGAAGTTGGCGTAGGAGTGCTCGTCATCGTCGGTCGCGTAGCTCTCGATCAGCAGGGAGCCTCCCACCTTCAGCAGCTTGCGGAGGAGGTGCAATCCCACGAGCATGTCGCTGAGGTGATAGAGCACGCCGGCGAGGACGATCAGGTCGAGAGAGCCCGGGGAGACCAACTCAGGCAGCTCGAACAGAGAGGCCTTGGTGGCGCGGATGCTGCTCGCCTCGAAGACCTCGGATAGGTAGGCGCATTGCTCCAGGTGCTCGGGCACCTCGTCCACCGCGAGGACCTGTTCGGCGCCCCGGTGCGCGAGGATCAGGCTGATGCCGCCGGTGAAGCAGCCGATGTCGGCCGCTCTGACGCCTTTGAGCGATCGCGGCAGCCAGCCCAGGCGATCCCAGTGCCCGACAATGTCGAGGTACTTCTCACCGAGGAGGCCCTCCTGCTTGAAGGGGCCGAAGTCAATCGTGTGCCCCCAGCCGTACTGGGAGCGCGCCGAGATTTCCTCCACCTGTCGCTTTATCTCTTCGACGCGCTCCGGCGCGACGGAGGCCGGGAGTGAGAGCGGCCATGCCGCCGGCCGGGGTTTCCTGCTTTTCCTCCAGCACATTGAGAGGCGCCTCCTGATTCCGTCCGCTGCCACCGCGCCTATCGCGGGGGGCGGAGCTTGGCATACCAGGGGTCGTCGGTTCCCGTAAGATAGGTGTCGAGAAACCCGCGGAGGGAGGGCGGAAGCGCGAGCTTCCTGAGCGATTCCGGCGAGGCGACGCGGGGGCTCTCGGCTGTCGGCTGCAGAGCGTCGAACCAGGCTCGGGTGGGACGCCCTTCGAAAGAGAGAGGGCCGGCGAACAGCGGCTCCGCGTAGACCGCCCCCCGCTCCTGATTGGCATCGTGGAAGGGATCGGCCGGAATCGGGTTGCCGGCATTGTAGTAGAGGTTGCCGGAGGCGACAAAGGTCTTGGGGTCGGTGCTGATGAGGGCGTAGACCCGGTTCATGTCGCCGCCGGGCTGGTAGAAGATGTTGTTCACCAGGTACAGCTCATCGTTCTCCACCGGCGGATCGGCGTCCGGATAGTTCGTGTAGATGGCGATAAAGCCGTAGTTGGATCCGGCCCTGGCCTGATGGTTGTAGAAGACGTTGCCGTAGAGCAGACATCGCTTTGCGCCGACGAAGGCGAAGGCAGCCCGATTTCGCGTGTTCACGAAGCGATTGTTGATGGCGATCATGTCGCAGGCTTCGTTGGGCGCGCGCTCGCTTCCGCCGAAGCGCAGCCCGCCGTTGTAGCTGTTGGGGCCGAGGTTGGCGAAGAGATTGGAGTCGAAGACGGTGCGGCTGGTGGCC
>CAZWRO010000220.1:0-1994 GCA_964635365.1 uncultured bacterium
AGATCGGCGCCAACGCGGGTCAAATCGTCTCTGCATCTCTTCCCAGCTCCGACCCGAGCTTGCTGGGCGTGGGAGCTGAGGGCCTCCAGGGCAGCGCCACCAACGTCGCCCTGATCGACGTTACCACTAACGTGGGCGCCAACGACGCGATCCTGTTGACAGACAAAGCCATCACCCAGATCTCCACCACTCGTGGCAGCCTGGGATCCACTCAGCGCAACGCGCTGGAAAGCGCCCTCTCCTCCCTCGCCGTCGCCAGGGAGAACGTGCTTGCATCGGAGAGCGTCATCCGCGACACCGACATGGCGAGCGAGGTGACCGACTTCACCAAGTTCCAGATCTTGATGCAAGCTGGCGCCAGCATGTTGACCCAAGCCAACCAAGCGCCGCAAGTCATCCTTCAGATGCTGCGGTAAGCTCCTCCGGTCGGCCTGCGTTTCGGCCTACCCGGGTTCGTCTAGGGAGTGGCCCGCCTCACCGCGGGCCCCTCCCTCTCCCCAGCGGAAAGGGTGAGCGAGAATGAAACCCCTGGAACCCCTCCCTTCCCATACGCCGGTAGCCCCCACTCCGGCGACTTCTCGCCCGCCTGCTGCCGATCGGAGGTCCTCCCCCCCGGTCGCATCCGGTCGGCAGCCCGCAGGGGTAGTGCGTCCGCCCCTCGCCGCCAGCGTCCGGTTCGAAGAGCTGGCCCGGCAGGTCGTGGTAACCCTCATCCGACCCGATACCCAAGAGGTCGTATGTCAGATTCCCCCGGAGAAGATCCTCAGCCTCATCGTGCATCTCCGGCAGGCCTCCGAACGCGCCTTCGACAAACACGCCTGATCCGTTGACCGCGTTCCTCGCGAACCATAATCGCCGCCACTGCTACTCACAGGGAGATCGTTGATGAGCAGCACCGCTTCCGTCGGGGGCCTGATCTCGGGCCTCGACACCAACTCCATACTCGACCAGCTCTACCAGCTCGCGCGCACCCCTATCCGCAGCCTGGAAGCCAAGAAGGAAACCCTCAGCCAGAAAGCCCTGGCCTGGTCGCAGATCGAGGCGCGCCTCATAAACTTCCGCACCAGCGCCACCCCGCTCGCCAGCCCACTCGGCTTCCAGCTCTTTCGCGCCACCTCCAGCCACCCCGATCTCGTCACGGCCTCCGCCTCTTCCGAGGCCGTGCCCGGGGCGTACACCTTCACCGTGCAGACCCTCGCGCAGACCCATCAGCTTAAATCGCAGGGCTACGCCGACATCGACCAGACCGAAGTCGGCTCCGGCACCGTCACCATCACCGTGGGCAGCGGAGATCCCACCGTCATCGACGTCGACAACTTCACCCTGGGCGAGCTGCGCAATGCCATCAACGACTCCGAAGCCGGAGTCACCGCCGCCATCGTCGACGACGGCTCCGACGCCACTCCGTACCGGCTCATCATTAGCTCCCAGACCAGCGGCCTCGACGGTGAAGCTGACGTCGTCGTTTCCCTCGGCGGGGGCACCGCCCCCACTTTCTCCGATCTCCAGGCCGCCCAGGACGCAGAAATTCAGCTCGGTTCCGGAGCCGGCGCCCTCTCCATTACCAGCGGCACGAACAGCATCACCGACGGCATCCCCGGCGTCACTCTCCAGCTCCTCGACGCCGACCCGGCCACCACCATCAGCCTCACCGTCTCGCAAGACAACACCGCCATCGAGGGCCGGATAAACGATCTCGTCGACACCTACAACGCCATTATCGATTTCTTCGGCGAGCAGTTCAGCTACGACAGCGTCACCGGCCAGAGCGGACTCCTCTTCGCCGACTATCGACTCCAAAGCCTCCAAATGGACCTCGCCGCCGCCGTCACCAACCAAGTCACCGGCCTCACCACCGGGCCTCGATCCCTCACCGACCTTGGGATCCGCTCCGACTCCACCGGCAGGCTGACCGTAGACGCCACCACGCTCTCCGCCGCACTTGTCGCCGATGTCGACGGTATGACCAACGTGTTCGCCGCCGTCGGCGAGGC
>CAZWRO010000220.1:2094-3693 GCA_964635365.1 uncultured bacterium
TCACCGCCAGCGCCACCGACGCCAACGGCGAGGGCAGCGGCACCTACCTCACCCTCACGCGCAACGCCTACGGGTCCACCTATCACCTATCGGCCGTCTCCTCGCTATCCAACCAGGGTGGCACCGACACCAGCGGCCTGGGAAATGTGACCGTCACCGAGGAAACGCCCGGCGGCGAATCCGGGGGAGGCACCGGCGCCGCCGGCCTCGACGTGGAGGGAACCATCGGCGGAGAGTCCGCCACCGGCAGCGGCCGGCGCCTCACCGCCGACAGTGGCGATCCCGACGGCCTCGCCCTCCTCGTCACCGCCACCGAGACCGGCAGCTACGGCAACGTAGTCTTCACCGTCGGCGCCGCGGCCGCCGCCTTCCGCGTCGTGGTTGACGCCACCGACATGTACGACGGCACCATCGCCGCCGCCCGCGAGCTGATCGACGACACCATCACCGACATCGAGCAGGAAATCACGCGCCTGGAGGGCCTGATAGAGCTAGAGCAAGAGCGACTTCGCGCCTCCTTCGCGCGCATGGAAGTAGCGCTCGCCAATTTCCAATCCCAGAGTCAGTTCCTCAGCAACTACACCGACCAGATGCAGGCCAACTCATCGGCCGTCGGCGGTAGCTAGGCGGGCCGCCACCATCACGGATCTGATCGCGGTTGTCACCCATATTGCCGAAGATACTGCCCGCCGGTCGCCTCCGGGTTACTTCCTACGCGGACTACTTCTCCCAACCCCGTTGAGCAATACCCGGGGGCGGCCGGCCTGAGGGCGCAATGCCACCCCACCAACGCTCAGCTCGCTATCAAGAGAGCCAGGTCCTGACCGCCAGTCGCGAGCAACTGCTGCTGCTCACGTACGACGGTGTGCTGCGCTTCCTCGGCCGGGCGCGCCGCGGCCTCGAGCAAGGAAACCACCACGAAAAGCACGTCGGCCTGACCCGCGCGGAAACCCTCATCATCGAACTCCGCCGCACCCTCGACTTCTCCGCCTCTAAGGACCTCGCCACCAGCCTCGCCCACATCTACACCTATCTCCTCGAGCAGCTTGCCCGGGCCGACGTCGACGACGACGCCGACCGCATTCAACACGTCATCGACCTCGTCGGGCGACTCCGCGAAGCCTGGGTGGAACTGGTCGCGCACAACACCCCGTCCGTGGAGGAGACCCCCCAGTGAACGCACCCACCGGGCGGCGACTGATCGCGCGCCACCTCCGCTGTCAAAAACACCTCCTGGCCCTCTGGCGCCACACTGCTTCCCGTCCCGCCTCCACCGATGCCGTCGGCTGGCCTCCCTGGGTCGAAGGCCGCCAACGCCTCCTCGACCGGCTCGCCGACCACGACCCGGCGGGCCTCGCAGCCGAGGCCGCCGCCTTCCTTCGCACCGCCGGCGATCACCCGCTGGCCTCCGTCCTCCGCGTGCTCCACGACCGCCAGCTCCACCTCGCGGCGACCATCTCCCTCGCCGAGCGTGACGTCGAGGCCGCCCTCAAGGCCGAGATCCTGCGTCTTGTGCAGCCTCTCATTATCGCCGGACAGGCCCGCGCCGCCCGCCACCGATACCAGGCCTGCACCCCACGCGGCCCTCGCCTGGACCAC
>CAZWRO010000221.1:0-3653 GCA_964635365.1 uncultured bacterium
GGCGCTGATGGGCGGGACGAGCAATCTTGAGGTAATTCAGAAGGGAACGCCGGAATGCCTCCGGAGTGAAGTGCGCGAGAAGGTGGAGGGCGGGGTCGATATTATCGGGCCGGAATGCGCGGTGCCGCTGGACGCGCCGTACTTGAACATGAAGCTGCTGGCGGAGGAGGCGTCAAGGGGGTGGGAGGGGAGTCGATAGGGCAGGGCTCAGCTAGGGGCGAGCCGAATCAACGCTTTGGTGGCCGTCAGCGGCGCCGATGAACTCTTGCAGACTAAAGAGGGCTGAATGGCCGGACGCTCAGCGCGCGTTGGCAAGGCTGCTCAAGAGATGGGAAGTCTGTCCGGCGCAGAGTGCGGGCAGACACGGGGGCCGGAGCACGCCCAGGGCCAGCGCGGTAATATCTTTGATCGGCGCTTGGCCGCCATTGCCGCGGGGGTTGCGGTCGCACTTCTCGTGCTCGCCCGCTACTTCGTCGACCGCGCGGGACCCACTGGCTGGAGCTGGCCGGTCCTCATGGTCTGCGTACTGGTGGCCGGTGCGGCCGGGAGAGCGCTGCTGGGGCACCGGAGTGTGAGCGAGGAGGAAGACGGCCGGCCCTCTACAGGCGTCAGGGCAGCTGTCTGGTTGGTGCTGCTCGGGGCCGCGACGGTGCCGCACTTGCATGGCTTGCACGTGGGTTTCCTGGCCGACGACTTCGGTCTGCTAAGGGCCGCGCGGTTGGCGTCCGGCCCGCTTGACGCGGCTCGACTCGCGCCTCTGCAGATCTTCCACCGTCCTGTGAGCCAACTGGTATGGTGGCTGGGTCTGGACCTCTGGAACGGGTCTCCCCTGGGGTACCACCTCTTCAGCGTGGCGCTGCATGCCGTCAACACGGCGCTGGTGTACCTGTTGGCACGTCGGTATATAGGAAGTGTGTACGGCGGGGCGATGGCCGCTCTGTTGTTCGCCGTTCATCCCGTCCATACGGAGGCGACGCTGTGGGCCGCCGCGCAGCCAGACTTGCTCTGCACGGCCTTCAGCCTGTCTTCCATGTGGTGTGTGGAGCAGTACCTCGCGGCGCCTCGTGGTCGCCGAAGGCAGCTCGCGTTGGCGGGGGCGCTGGCGGCATTTCTGCTGGCGCTCTGGAGCAAGGAGACGGCTGTGGCCTTGCCAGGGGTTGTTTTTCTCCGGCTCGTCTTGGAGTCTCGCGACCGGCGCTGGGTGCGCGCGCTGGGAGTCAGTGCCGCCTACGCGTTGCCGCTGGGGGTGTACCTGGCGGTCCGCTTCCTTGTCCTCGGAGAGAACTGGCTCGGCGCCCACGGGACGAAACTGATCTTCTGGACCGCCGCGCTCCCCTCGACGCCTTTAATGCTGACGGGCGAGTACTTCTTCCCGGTGCATCGGGAGCTGTTCAGATCCCTCCTGTCCCCGTACCTCTGGGTGGCGGCCGTCGCGGTGATGGCGGTTGGACTGCTGTGGTGGATACGGAGTCTCGAGTTCGTGTCATCGCGCCGACTGGCGCTCTACGCTGGTTACGTGCTGCTGCCGGCGGTTCCGCTGTCGATGGCGGGTCTCACCATAGGGGTGGACATGGTGAACACCAGGTACGCCTATCTGCCAAGTGTCGGCTTTGCACTGCTATTCGGCGAGATCTGCGCTCGACGGAGCGGTAGCAGACGTCGGAGCGCCCTCGTCGGAGTGGCGACGATCCTCGTGGCGGCCGCGCTCTCGATATGGTACGTCGTGCCCTGGCGGCAGGCCGCTCTTCTGCGGAATGACGTACTGGCCGCAAGCGTGCGCGTGGTGGCGACACTGCCCGACTCCCCGCCGCCCTCAACCGTGTTTGTCCAGGGTGTGCCGCTTCGCCACCTCGGCGCTCCGGTCTTCGAAGCCTGCTTCGGCATCGCACTTTCTCCCCTCTTGGAGAGGCGGGTCTCAATCCAGGAGATCGCACCCACTTGGGCCGCGTTGAGTGTCATGTCCGCGTCAGATCTGCTCCCGGGTGAGTACCTGGTGTCTTGGAACGACGAGTCGGAAGACATGGTAATAGAGCGCGCCGGGTCGCATCGTGTTTCCGAGCCCATGGCGGGAGGTCCGCGGTGAAACGCCGCGCACTACATCTCGCGCTAATAGCCTCCGCGTTGGGAGCGGTGTGCGTATGGCTAGTTGTGCTGAGCATGGGGCCGCGGATGAAGGCGCGGGACGCGTCGAACCGGCTCGTCGAGAGAGCACAGGAGCTGGGAGGGGCGGGAGACAGGCAGGGGTCCCGCCAACTGGTCGATCAGGCACTGGAGGTGGACGAGGGCAATCCGCGTGCGCGCCGCGAGCTCGCCATGCACCTGATAGCGGAAGGACGCCGCACGCCAGCACTGGAGGAGATGAGGCGGCTTGGAGAGGAGCAGCGAACGGACCCCGGCGCCGCGCGGGAGTTGGCATCGTTGCTCTGGATGACGGGCGATAGAGAGGGGGCCGTCCAGTGGTTTCGTGAGGCGGTAAAACGGGACCCGCAGAATGGACTCGCCTACGTCACCCTCGCGCACTGCCTGATAGAGGCGGGGGAGGTGGCCGACGGGCTCGGCGCGGCAGAGGAGGCAGTTGCGCTCTCCCCACGGCTGCAGCCTGCTCAGGTGGTTCTCGGGCGGGCGCTCTGGCTGTCCGGCGATCTGGCCGGTGCGCGGGCCGCGTTCGATGAAGCCCTGCGATTGCGGCCGAGCGACGTAACCGCGCTGCTCGGGGCGGCGGCTGCGTCGAGCCAACTCGGGTTCGGAGATTCTGCGGTCGCTTACGCGCAGCGCGCGGTCACGATTGATCCGCAGAACGCTAGCGCCTGGCTCGTCCTGGCGCGGACCTTCGCCGCGACAGGCCGAACCGTCGAGGCCGAGGAGGCGCTCTCCCGCGCCCGATCCCTGGAGGCAGCCCAGCGCGCAGGGCCCCCGGCGACTGTCAACCGACCGTGACACCGGGTGAGGCAATGGAAGGCGGGCGAGCGGCCGGCAGGGGGAACTGGAGGGGGCGAAGGCTGAGTCGGAGAAGATTAGGTACGCGGCTGCCGTGAGGCTGCCGCGCAAGGTACGCGGCTGCCGCGCAGCCGTTGGGCACTGAGAAATGAGTCAAGAACCGGCGAGGACAACTGCAAACGACAGGTTGGGTGCGAAGAACTCGGCGGGAGGGCGGCGGGTGCGGCTTCCCATCCGTCGGAAGCTGCTGGCGGCCTTCATGGCGGCGATCGCGCTGCCGTTGCTGGTGATCGCGGTCTACGTCCGGATCTGGACGGAGAGGTCGCTCGAAAGCCGGGCCTTGAACGATGTGGCGGTGGCCTGCGAGCAGGCCGCGCGGGCGGTGGAGTCGGCGCTGGCCGGGGCGCGGGGGGATGTGACGTTGCTCAGCCGGTCGCCGGAGGTAATGGCGCTGGCGGAGTCGGCGATGCGGGGGGATGGGGAGCTGATGGAGGCCTCGCGAGAGCGGGTGGAGGGGCTGTTCCTGGCGCTTTCCGAGACGAAGCTGGTGTACAACCAGGTGCGGTTCATCGACCTATCGGGGCGAGAAGTGGTGCGGGTGGATTCCAACCGGCGGCGAGCCTGGGTGGTCCCGCACGAAGAGCTGCAGGACAAGTCGCAGCGCTACTACTTCCAGAAGACGGTCGCGCTGGAGCCGGGGCATGTGTATGTCTCGC
>CAZWRO010000222.1:0-3638 GCA_964635365.1 uncultured bacterium
GGATCGGGGTCGCCGAGAGGTGATCGGCCTGACAGCGGAAGAACCCCTGCACCTGCTCCGAGTGCAGCGTCATCGTCAGCAGCCGGTTCGCGCCCGCGGTCTCCAGCAGATCTGCTATTAACCTACCCGTGATCGATATCCGCGGCTTGTCCTTCTTATCCGAGCGCGCGTACGAGTAATAAGGGATAACAGCCGTGATCCGCCTCGCCGAGGCCGACCGCAAGGCATCCATCATTATCAACAGCTCCAGCAGATTCTCGCTCACCGGGGTGGAAAGCGGCTGCACGACGAACACGTCGCGCTCGCGCACGTTGTCCAGTATCTGGACGGAGATGTTCTCGTTGGAGAACCGCGCGATCTCCGCCTTCCCCAGTGGTATCTTCAGATGATCGCAAATCGCCTGCGCCAGCACCGGATTGCCGTTTCCGGTGAAGACCCTAATCTCGTCGCGCACCCTCACGCCTCCTTTGCCGCGCGGCTTCCGATATCCGTCCGCCAGTGAGCCCCCTCAAAGCTCACCCGATTCACCGCCTCGTACGCGGTATCGATGGCCTGCGAAAGCGTCTCGCCAAGCCCCGTCACTCCCAGCACCCTTCCGCCCGCCGTTATCAACCCCTCGTCGGTCTGCTTCGAGGCCGCATGGAAGACCACCACCTCGTCCCTGTTCTCCAGCGCCTCCAGGCCGTGAATCAGCTCTCCCGTCTCGTACTCCCCCGGGTAGCCCCCGGAGGCCATCACCACACACGCCGCCGCGCCGTTCTGCCCCGGCTGCGGCTCGGGGAGCTGCCCTTCACTCGCAGCCTCCAGCAGATCCACCAGGTCGCCCTGCATCGTCGGCAAAATCACCTGCGATTCCGGGTCCCCGAACCGGCAGTTGAACTCCAGCGCCTTCAGCCCTTCATCGGTCAGGATCAGCCCTCCGTAGAGGCAACCCACATACGGCCGCCCCTCGGCCGCCATCGCCCGCACCGCAGGCCGCATGATGCTCTCCATCGCCTCTTCCAGAAGCTCCTCCGTCAGCATCGGTACCGGAGAATAGCAGCCCATGCCGCCCGTGTTCGGCCCCTCGTCGTTGTCGAAAACCCGTTTATGGTCCTGCGCCGAGGGCAGGGGATAGAGGTTCTGCCCATCCGAGATCGCCTCCACCGACACCTCCGGCCCCTCCAGATACTCTTCGATGAGAATCCGCCGCCCCGCCTCCCCAAACAAACCCCGGACCATCGCGTCCCGAATCGCCTCCTGCGCCTCCTCCAGGCTCTCGGCAACGGTCACGCCCTTCCCTGCCGCCAGTCCGTCAGCCTTCACCACCAAGGGAAAGGCCTGAGCCTCCACATACGAAAGCGCCTCCTCGGCCTCGTCGAAGCTGATGAAACACCCGCTGGGTATCTCGTGACGGGCCAGCACCTCCTTGCACCAAACCTTGCTGCCTTCGAGCAAGGCCGCCCCCCGCGTCGGCCCGAACACCCGCAGCCCTCGCCCCTTGAAAACATCCACGATCCCCGCCGCCAGCGGCGCCTCCGGCCCCACCACTGTCAGACCGATCTTCTGCTCCGCGGCGAAATCGGCCAGCCCCGCCAGGTCCATCACCGAGATCGGCACGCACTCCGCCTGCCGTGCGATCCCCGCGTTCCCCGGCGCACAGAACAGCTTCCCCGCTCGCGGGCTCTGCGCCAGCTTCCACGCCAGCGCGTGCTCGCGCCCACCCGACCCGACCACCAGGATGTTCAGACTGGATCTCATCTCGCGGTGTGCCTTCCTCGCCGGCAAGTTCTTCCGCCTCCCGACCTCAGCGCGGCCCGCCTCCGCCCGGTTCCGCTAACCATCTTCCTCGTCAGGCGTTGACTGGATATCCGCCTCCTCCGCCTCCTCCCGCGCCCTCTTCTCCCGCGAAGCCTGCGCCATTGCCACCAGCGCTTCTTCCGCCGCCCGGTGTCGCTCCCTCAACTCGTGCAGTCGGCGAATGCTCTCTTGCAGCGCCATCACTACCGCCAGCACGAAGCAAACCGCGCACACTACCAGCAGCGCCTGCGCCACCAAGCGCATCTGGGGAGCGGCCGCGCCCAGATCTTGGGCCACCTTCACCTTGTCGTGGGCCAGAATGGAGCCGGATAGCGTCAAAAAGGCCAGGCCGAGCCATCCGAGATAGGCCCGGTGGCGAAAGGCGCTCAGCCAGCCGGCCAACATACACAGCCCTACAAAGGCGGTCAGGCCGGCCGCTAGCTGAGGGGAAATCACGGCCTCACTCTACCTCCGGCGGAGTGAACCGCTCTTCCAAACTCTCGAAGCGCACGAACTCGTCGATCCAAGCAAGCCGCGCCACACCTGTCGGTCCGTTGCGCTGCTTGGCCAATATGATCTCGGCAATATGCTTATCGGTGTCCAAGTAGTCCGCCGCCCGCAGCTCCTGATCCCCATAGTACGAGGGCCGGTAGATGAAGGCAACCACGTCGGCCTCCTGCTCGATCGAACCGCTCTCCCTCAGGTCCGAGAGCTGGGGCCGGCGAGGGTGACGAGACTCCACCGCTCGGCTGAGCTGAGAGCACGCGATCACGGGGATCCGCAGCTCGCGGGCCAGCGTCTTCAGAGAACGCGCCACCTGGGAAATCTCCTGATTCCGATTCTCGAACCGCCCGTAGCCCGCCACCAGCTGCATGTAGTCCACCAGAATCAGATCCAACCCGTGCTCCGCCCGCAGGCGTCGCGCCTTGCCCCGCATCTGCAATACGTTCATTGTCGGCGTATCGTCGAAGTACATCGGCAGCTTGTACAGCTCGCTGGCCGCCATCGCGATCCGGTCCATATCCCCCCTGTCCACGTAGCCCTGCCGTATCCCCTGCAGGTTCACCCCCGCCTCCGCGCACAGCAAGCGCAGCGCGAGCTGCTCCTTCGCCATCTCCAGGCTGAACACCGCAACCGTCTTGCCCTGCGTCTTGGCGACGTGGGCTGCAATATTGAGGGCCAGCGCCGTCTTCCCCATGGAAGGGCGAGCCGCGATCACGATTAGCTCCGACGGCTGCAACCCAGACGTGTACCCGTCCAGATCGTCGTACCCCGTGAGCAGTCCCGTGCCCGGCAGATGAGACTGCTGCATCTCATCGATACGATCGTAGGTTTCCCCCAGCAGAGCGCGAATCGGCGTGAAAGCCGGATTGATCGTCCGCTCGCCTACGGAGAAGATCTCCTGCTCGCATCGGTCGACGATGGTCTCCACGTCTTCGTCCCCGGCGTTCTGAGAGAGCTTACGGATGTCACCTGCGGCGCGTATCAGCTCGCGCAGAGTGGCCTTCTCCCGCACGATGCGCGCGTAATGCGAAATGGAGGCGGCCGTCGGCGCCGACTCCTGCAACGCCAACAGGTACGAAGTCCCGCCGCCCTCCTCCAGCTGCCCGCGGTTCTGCAGCCGCGTCTGAACCGTCACCAAGTCCACGGGCTCGCTGTCGTTGAACATGTCGACCATGGCGCGATAGAGCATCTGGTGCTGCGGGCTGTAGAAGTCCTCCGGTTCCAGGACGTCCACCACCCGCGCAAGCGCATCCCGCTCCATGAGCATCGCGCCTAACGTCGCCTGTTCGGCTTCCAGGCTTTGCGGCGGAACGTGTTCCAGCAACGGTGCACCCACCGAAAACGCTCCTTTTCCT
>CAZWRO010000223.1:0-3612 GCA_964635365.1 uncultured bacterium
TGCTCTGGCGAGGGATCGTTGCCTATCTCGCCTGCTTTGGGATCATCTCGATTCCCTGGGCCGTGAACTGGTTTCTCCGATGGTTCATTCGGAACGTAGCCGTAGTACAAGCCGGCGCCCAACAGCCGAGGGGTGCGGATGTCTGACGGCGTGGGAAACTAGCAGCAGTTCCCTATTCCGCAACGCCACCTGCCCCCATCCCCAAACCCGCGCGGCCCGCTGAATACCAGAGGATGTCTCGGATTACATCTCGATCGGCCGGCGGCCCCTGCCGAGGGCCGGTTCCCTTCCGGAGGAGCACCGTCGCCCGTAGTGTGCCAAAACTAATCTGAGAGATCCAGGAGGCCAGTGACCTCGGTTCCTTGACACCCTAGGGGTTGACTTCTCGCCCTCGCTGGGGCATCCTGCGGGTGTCGAAGGCCTGTAGGACCGTGTCTTCGCCAGAAACTCTATCCGGGCATTCCGGCGGCTCTGAGACGTGTCTCATGCATACTTAACACACGCAGACCGTGTCAAGTTCTTGGCGTAAGCTCCACCCATCTGTCGGACCCGGAGTGTGGGCGCCTCCCTCCGACCCTATCAGCGCAGATCAAGGGAGTTGCGGTGTGAACCGCGCGCTCAAGGCTACTGCAATCGTGCTGTTCCTGACTGCCTTCGGCTGGCTGACCTATCAGGTCAAGCAGGCTCCACAGGCGGCCGGGCAAGTGCGCAAGCTCCAGCGAGTGGCCGTGGGCCAGCAGGCTCCCGACTTTCGCCTGGATGCTTTGGGCGGTCACCAGGTGTCGCTTCGCGACCAGCGGGGCGAGATAGTGCTCCTCGACTTCTGGGCGACCTGGTGCGCGCCATGTCGGATGGTGACGGCGGCACTGGAATCGTTTGTTCAGACGCACGAAGACGCGAACCTGGTGATTCTCAGCATCAACCAGGGAGAGACGCGAGAACGGATCGAGAGAGTTACGGGGAGTCCCCAGCGAGATTCGAAGATCCTCCTCGACCCAGACTCAAACGTGGGCGACCTCTACGGCGTCAGCGCCTTCCCCACACTGGTACTGGTGGACAGGCAGGGGAAGATAGCCTGGATCAATGTGGGATACTCCGCCGACCTCCAGGAGCAGCTCGCCGACCAGATCGACGCGCTGAATGAGAACCCTCGGAGACAGTGAGGCGAATCACGTGGCAGCGGTGTGGACCGAGAACCTGACCAAAGTCTTTGGGAAGCCCGCAGCCGGCGGAGTGCGGGCCGTCGATGCTCTCAGTCTGGAGATCAAGGAAGGCCGCGCGTTCGCGTTCCTAGGGCCAAATGGCGCCGGCAAGACCACGACCCTATACATGCTCCTGGGCCTGCGCCGGCCCACCTCCGGCCGGGGCGAGTTGCTCGGAGAGCCGCTCGGATCGGTGAGGGCCAGGGCGAGGATCGGGTTCTTGCCTGAGGGGATGAGTCCGAAGGGCTACTACACCACTGAGGAGATGCTGCGGTACTGTACGCGGCTCTATGGGCTGTCTGTCGACGAGGCCAAGCCACGCATAGAGTATGTCCTCTCAGCACTGGGGATCGAGGAGGCACGTACCCGGCGGACTTCGCAGCTATCCAAGGGCATGGTGCAGCGGCTCGGCCTGGCGCAGGCGCTGGTGGCCGATCCCGACCTGCTGATCTTGGACGAGCCCACCGCGAACCTCGATCCGGTCGGGAGACGGGACGTGATGAACCTGCTCTCGGGGCTGAAGGCGGCGGGCAAGACGATCCTGATCAGCTCGCATGTGCTCTCGGAGGTGGAATCCATTTGTGATGACGTCGCGATTATCGACCGAGGACGTCTACTGCGCCAAGGCCCTTTCGCTGAGCTGGCAGGCCAAGCTGGCGGCTTCGAGATCATCGCATCGGGACTCCAGCCGCTGGCATTCGAGCAGATCGCGCAGACCGGCTGCCGGGTTGAGACACGGACTGACGGCAGTACCATCATCTGGGCCGCCGATGAGCAGGCCCAGCAGCGCGCGCTGGCGCTGCTGCTGCACGCTGGCTGCCGTGTCCTTTCGACCGCGAAGCGTGGCGCCACCTTGGAGGAGTTGTTCTTCGAGACGCTGGGAGAGGAACCGGGAGCATGATCATCCTGGAGATCGCTCAGGACCAGTTCATCGAGCTGAGGCGCCGGCGACTCGTGCTGGTGCTGTTAGTCGCGGCCGCGCTTGTCACCGGCGGGTTCTCGCTGTCGCTCGCTGCTTCGAAGAAGGCCTTCACGCAGGACCGGTCTGCGCTGGTCGAAGCAACCGGCAAGATGACGCCAGAGGAGGAGGCCGAGTTCGAGGCCCGCATGGAACAGGGCGTAGCCATTATGGAGACGGGTCTGTACGCGGTGGTCTCCATCGCCGGAGTCGTGTTCGCGCTCGTGATGTTCTGCGGCTTGGTACCCGCCGAGAAAGCGCGGGGCACCGCCCACTGGGTGCTTGCCAAACCGGTGACGCGCGAGCAGTTCCTCCTGGGCAAGTGGCTGGGCGCCTGTGCAATGCTGGTGATCTTCTCCGTCACCATGTCCGCGATCCTGATTGCCTACCACTGGCGCTTCGAAGGATCTGTGTCTCGCACTGTGCCCCTGAGCTGTGTGCTGCTCTTCTTCCAGGCCATGCTCGTCGGCTCCGTCGGCCTCGCACTCTCGATGGTGATACCTCCTGCGCTGGCCGGGGTACTCGCATACTTCGCGGGCGGTGAAATGCTGCTAGGGATAACCAAGCGAATCGCCCCGCCGCTGTACTACCTGCTCCCCAGCTACAATCCGTTCAGCGTGCATATGCAGTTCCTGGTCGGCGTTGAGATCACCCCTGGCAGAGTTGGGCTGCTGGCCGCCTATGCGCTTGCGTATAGCGTGGCTATGCTCTGGGTCGCGCAACTGGCGTTCCGGCGCCACGATCTGGCCTGAAGGCCGACCGAAGAGCAGTTTCGCAGCGGCGGCGCCCTAAGCAAACGTTCCCATCATCGAAACCCGGACCCCGCGCCGTTGTCAAGTAGCGATGGGACACCCTGTCCATGTCAAGTGCGAACGGGACATGCCTAAGAGCCGCCAGAACGCCCGGATAGCATTTCTAGTGAGGACAGGGGTCGCCGGATCTCCCTCTCGCATCGTCCAGAGCCTTCTCACAGCGGGCCAGGTAGGTCCGCAGCGGCACCAGCCCAAACTCCTCCATCAGCCCCTCCACCGACAGGCCCGGATCCTGGGAGGCCAGGGTAAACCAACTCTCATCGTGACACCACTGGACCAGGGCCCTCCCTCCGTACTTCTGCTGGAGCTTGCGGACCTTGTCGGTGTTGTAGTCGATCTCGAACAGGCGCTTGTCGAGGTGCAGCGCCGCGTCTGCCCATGGCTGGAAGTAACCCGACTGTGCGATCACCTCACCTGTAATGTTATAAACCCGCGAGGCTCGCGTCTTGGTCGCAGATACGATGTGGAACTCGTTCCTCCAGGCCAATGACGATACCTGCCGATGGGCCGGAAACGCCGAGGGGTAGAAGACGATCTCCGCCCCCTTTTCCTTCAGGCGACGCCAGCTCTCCGGCCAGTTGACGTCGAAACAGATCTGGACCCCGATGGTTCCGAAGTCGGTCTGAAAAACCGGGGGGTC
>CAZWRO010000224.1:0-3609 GCA_964635365.1 uncultured bacterium
CGGGGACTGTGAGCGTGCCGCTGACGGTGCGAACCCGTCGGCGGGGGGATCGGTTCACGCCCTTTGGGATGCGCGGGTCGGTGAAGCTTCAGGATTTCTTCGTGAACGCGAAGGTGCCCAGAGGAGTGAGGAGCCGCGTGCCGCTGGTGGTGTCGGGGGAGGATATCGTGTGGGTGGTGGGCTATCGTATCGGCAATCGACATAGGGTGACGCCCAGCACGCGCGGGACGATTCGGCTGCGGGCGAGCCGTTTGGGGGAGCGATGAGATGATACGGAGGGAAGCGTGATGGCGGTATCGGCCGAGATCGCGGAGAAGCAGCGCCGGGTGAATGAGTTCCTGGAGGCGGGAGGTTATGACGCGCTGCTGTTGGGCGGCACGGATAACTTCGCCTGGTTCACGGCGGGGGGCGACTGCCACGTGAACCTGGCGGCGGAGGCGGGAGTGGGCGCGCTGCTGATAGGCCGGGAGCGGAAGGTCCTCATCGCGAACAATGTGGAGCGGGGTCGGCTGCTGGAGGAGGAGCTGGCGGGGCAGGGCTTCGAGGAGGAAATCAGCTTGTGGGTGGAGGATGGGCTGGAGGCGGCGGTGGCGCGGGCGGCCCCGGGGGCGAAGGTGGCGGCGGACGTGCCGGTGGAGGGGGCCGTGGTCTGCCCGGGGGAGATCGCGCGGCTGCGGTGGTCGTTGACGCCGGAGGAGGTGGCGCGGTACCGCACGCTCGGGCGAGAGGTGGGCGAGGCCATCGGCGAGGCCTGTATGGCGCTGGCGCCGGGGATGACGGAGCACGAGGCGGCGGCGGTGCTGGCAGGAGCGCACTTCGAGCGGGGGATTGCGCCGATTGTGGTGCTGGTGGCGGCCGACGAGAGGCTGCTGAAGTACCGTCACCCGATACCGACAGGCAACAAGATCGAGAGAGCCGTGATGCTGGTGGTGTGCGGGAGGCGGCAGGGGCTGATCGCTTCGGCGACGCGGATCGTCCATTTCGGGCCGCTGATCGAGGAGCTGCGCAGGAAGCACGAGGCGGTGACGGCGGTGGACGGGGCTTTCATCGCCCACACGCGGCCTGGGAAGCGCATTGGGGACGTTTTCGGGGCGGGCGTGGAGGCTTACGCCGCCCAGGGCTATGCCGAGGAGTGGAAGCTGCACCACCAGGGCGGCCCCACGGGGTACGCGGCGCGTGACTACCGGGCCACCGCCGACACGGACGATCTGGTGGAGCTAAATCAGGCGTTTGCGTGGAATCCGTCGATCGCAGGCACCAAGTCGGAGGACACGATGATCGCCACTCCCGAGGGGCCGGAGGTGATTTCCTCCTCTCCAGGGTTTCCGACGGTCCAGGTGACGGTTGAGGGCCTGAGTGTTCAGCGACCGGACATCTTGGTACGATAACTTAACATCGATCTAAGGCACGCGTGTTCGCCACCCTCCATCCCCGCGGCCCATTGGCGTAATACAGACACAATGGGCCCATCGCGCCGGGATTGTGTCTTCACTGACACAGACACGATCATCCCTGTGCGCTATATTCGCCCATGTAACTTGGGCGTCAGGGGAGATAAGCGCTTGTGTCCCAGTCCCAACGATTGATGGCTTTTTTGGTAACGCTGGCCGCTGCGGTGGCGCGTGCCGGAGTGGCACTGGCGCAGGTCGCGGTGCGGGAGCATCACGAGAACTCGAACACACTGGTGGCTGGCGGCTGGCGCAGCGAACCGCGCTCGGTCGTCTGCACTTCGTAGTTGGACGGTACGAACACCGGGAAGCGCTGACGGGCGGGCGGTGCCCGCCCGTCAACGCGTGTGGGGGGCTCCGGGGAGGACGTTAGTCGGCGCGGCAAGTGCGGCAACGACGGCCGGCGGGCGAGGGAACGCCCGCCATACAGGACGGCCAAAGATAGGGCAGGGCGCGGTTTGGATCAGGTGGTGTCGTCCTCGGTTTGGGGGAGGACTCGCGCTTGGAGGATTATGTCGCCGACGGCGATCCGGTCGATGACGTCGAGGCCTTCGATGACGGAGCCGAAGGCGGTGAAGCCGGCGCGATCGAGATGGGGAGCGTCGCCGAGGCAGATGTAGAACTGGGTGCTGGCGGAGTTGGGGCTCATCACGTTGCCGCGATAGAGGCGGGCCATGGCGAGGGTTCCGCGCACGTGCCGGAGGGGGGAGACTTCGTCGGGGATAGTGTAGCCGACGGGTGGGTGGCCGGCGCGGCTGGGGTCGCCGGCCTGGATGACGAAGCCGGGCTCGACGCGGTGGAAGGGCATGGCGGTGTAGAAGCCGACCTCGACGAGGTTGACGAAGTTGGCGACGGCGATGGGGGCGGCCTCACCGTCGAGCTCCAGCTCGATGGGGCCTTTTTCGGTGTCGAGGACGAGGCGGACTTTCCCGGCTTCGCGGGCGGCAGCGATCTCCTCTTCGGTGGGCGCGTGGAGCGCGGGGGGCGGGGTGGACTCCGGCGGCGGGGCCGGGCTGGCGCTCGGCTCGGAGTCGGCCGTTTCGCCTCCGCTGCATCCGGCGAGCAGCGCGACGGCGACGAGCAGCAGAAGTGTTCGCAACATAGCATTCTCCAGGTGGCCCGGCGCGGAGCGCGGAGCGCGAAGCGCAGAGCGGTGGGATGGTGGCTTAGAGCGTTCTGGTTACCTTGTGCAGCCGGCGCGGGGCATCGGGGTTGAGGCCCCGGACGAGGGCGAGGTGACAGGAGAAGAGCTGCCCGAGGGTGGCGAAGGGGATGGGGCTGAGGCCTTCTCGCACGTCGGTGGGGCAGCAAACTCCCATAGTGGAAACGCGCAGGATGTCCTGGCGATTGGTGAAGGTGAGGAAGTCGATGTCCTGGCGGTGGAGCCTCTTGGCCAGGTCCTTCATGAAGCGATAAGTGGGGCCCTCGGGCGCGAAGAGCAGGATGGGGGTAGCCTGGTCCACAAAGGCAATGGGGCCGTGCAGGAAGTCGGCGGCGGACATGCCGGAGGAGCCGAGGTAGCAGGTTTCCATGAGCTTGAGGGCGGTCTCCCGAGCGGTTGGGGAGTTGAACCCTCGGGCGAGGCAGAGGCAGCGGGGGGCGTAGCGATAGTAGGGGGCGAGCTCAACGATGGCCTCTTCGCACTTGAGGGCGGCGCGGAGGGCGTCGGGCACAGAGGCGATTTCGGCTTCGAGCAGATCGCCGCCGAGGGCGCGGCAGATGAGGAGAAGGGCGACGAGCTGCGCGGTGTAGGTCTTGGTGGCGGCGACGGCATACTCTTTGCGGGCGTGCAGGTGGACGGTGTGGTGAGCCATATCGCTGAGGGATGATTTGTTGGTGTTGGTGACGGCGATGGTGTAGGCCCCGCGGCGGCGCGCGGTGCGGAGAGTCTTGACGACGTCCGGGCTCTCGCCGGATTGGGAGAGGCCGATGGCGAGGGCGCCCTTGAGGTGGACGGGGGCGGGGTAGAGGGTGAAGAGGGAGAGGGCGGCGCCGGAGACGGGGATGCCGAGGAAGTGCTCGAAGAGGTATTGCCCGTAGCTGGCGGCGTGGTGAGAGGTGCCGCGGCCGGCGACGAGGATGAGGGGCGGGTGGTTTTGGCGGAGGGGGGCGAGGGCCTTTTCGAGGGCCTTCGACTCTCTTTCGATCAGCGCCTCGATGC
>CAZWRO010000225.1:0-3594 GCA_964635365.1 uncultured bacterium
AGGGGTGTCCGAGTTGGCCTAAGGAGCGCGACTGGAAATCGCGTAGGGGGCTAATAACTCCCTCGCGGGTTCGAATCCCGCCCCCTCCGCCACGGCGGCTCCGCCACGAGAAGGTTTCGTCTTCCCTCGCCGGCGGTTCCTTGGCATCGCGCGGCACAGATCCCCCACCCGATTTGCCGCATCAGTTGGCCGCCAGCGCGTGGCCTTCGTCAGGCGGGTCCGGACTGGGTACGGAAGGCCGGCGCAGCAGGCGGTGGACCAGTTGGTGGGGAAACCTGAGGTGAGGGTTCCTGAGCTATCGTGTTGTTATCCCCACATATACGGTCGTTTGTTGACGACGAAACATCGGAGGCGAGGGATTATGCGATTCAAGTGGGCGATTCTAGTTGCACTGGTTTGTGTGGCGCTGGCCGTAGCAGTAACGGCTTGTGCGGCCGCGCAGGAGCGGCCTACCGAACAAGTCTCACCTGCCCCCGAGGTCAACTCGAACGCGGTGGTGTGGCGGACGCCGACGCCGCCAGCCAGTCCGCAGGCCGGGGACGTGTGGGTGAACCCGAGGGCCGGGATGGAGATGGTGTACGTCCCGGCCGGAGAGTTCACTCTCGGGACAACCGACGCGCAGATTGACGCTTGGCTTCGGGAGCACCCAGGGGACTTGCGCTTCTGGTTTGAAGACGAGCAACCGCAGTGCCGAGTGAACCTCCCAGCCTACTGGATAGGCCGCACCGAGGTGACCAACGCCCAGTACCTGCGCTTCGTTCAGGCAACTGGACAGCGCGCGCCACTGCACTGGGAGAGTGGGCGACCTCCCGCCGGCCTGGAGGACTTCCCGGTCGTCTATGTTAGCTGGGAAGATGCCCGCGCCTATTGCGCGTGGGCCGGGGGGCGTCTGCCCACGGAGCTGGAGTGGGAGAAGGCGGCGCGGGGCGCCGATGGCCGCATCTTCCCCTGGGGGAATGAATGGGACAGGGCCAAGTGCCGTAGCTTCGAGGAAATCACCGGGAGAAGCTATGCGAGTAGCAGCGAATATTTCTCGGCTCTTGGGGCGTGGTTGCGAAGCCATGACGCCGTGCGCGAGGGTCCGGCTGCGGTTGGCTCGCACCCTTCTGGGGGGAGCCCCTATGGCTGCCAGGACATGGCGGGGAACGTGTTGGAGTGGTGTGAGGACTGGGACGACAGGGAGGCTTACAGGCGGTATGCAAGGGGCGACCTGACACCTCCTGCAAGTGGAAACCTCAAGGTGCTTCGGGGCGGCTCCTGGGACGACGTCGGTCCTCAGCTCTTCCGTTGTGCCTACCGCTACTTCCCCGACCCCGGCAACCGCAACAACTTCAGCGGCTTCCGTTGTGCGGGAGGACCTGAATGACGTTTTACCCTTTGCCCTCTTACCCTCTTACACTTTGCCGGGGGTCCAGGCCTCCGGCTCGGAGAGGGGCGAAGCCCCCTGGGCGCGATGCGGCGGAGTGGTTAAAGTTGGAAGATTAGCTCCAAGAGGAGGCGAGGCATTATGAGAGTCAACTGGGCGGTGCTGGTTGTAGCGGCATGTATCTTGGTGGCGGCAGCAGTCCCGGCTTGCGCGGCCGCGCAGGAGCGGCCTACCGAACGCGTCTCACCGGCCCCCGAGGTCAACTCGACCGCCGTGGTTTGGCGAACCCCGGAGCCGCCGACGAATCCGCAGGCCGGCGACGTATGGATGAACCCCAGGGACGGGATGGAGATGGTGTACGTCGCGTCTGGGGAGTTCATCCTGGGTACGAGCGACGCCCAGATTGACGCCTGGCTGGGCGAGCACCCGACGGATGAGCGCTCGTGGTTTGAGGGCGAGCAGCCGCAGTGCCAAGTGAACCTCCCAGGCTACTGGATCGGACGCACGGAGGTGACCAACGCCCAGTACCTGCTCTTCGTGCAGGCAACTGGACAGCGCGCGCCAGAGCACTGGGAGGACGGACGACCTCCCGCCGGCCTAGAGAACTTCCCGGTCGTCAATGTGAGCTGGGAAGATGCCCGCGCCTATTGCGCGTGGGCCGGGGGGCGTCTGCCCACGGAGCTGGAGTGGGAGAAGGCGGCGCGGGGCGCCGACGGCCGCGTCTTCCCGTGGGGGAATGAATGGGATGCGACCAGGTATCGCAACTTCGAGGCTGTCACCGGCAGAAGCTATGCGAGTAACACCGAGAGGGTGTCGGCTGTTCTGGCGTGGTCCAGGGAGCATGACGGCGTACGCGAGGGGCCGGTTGCAGTTGGTTCCTACCCTTCTGGGGCCAGCCCCTATGGCTGCCAGGACATGGCGGGAAACGTGTGGGAGTGGTGTCAGGACTGGTACGACGAGCAGGCTTACAGACGGTACGCGAGAGGCGACCTGACGCCTCCTGCAAGTGGAACCTACAAGGTGCTTCGGGGCGGCTCCTGGTACGGCGGCCGTCCACAGAGCTTCCGTTGTGCCGACCGCTACAGCGACCACCCCGTCTACCGCTACGGCGGCTACGGCTTCCGTTGTGCGCGAGGCCTGCCCTGAGCGAAGTCGAAGGGACCCAACTGAGTTACCCCGCCGCAGGCGGGTAAACCTTTGCCCTTTTACCCTTTTACACTTTGTCGGGAGTCCAGGGGGCGAAGCCCCCTGGGTGTGACGCGGCGGAGTGACGCGCCGGGAGACCCAACACGAGTCGCGAGGGCCGAGTTGGCCTAAGGAGCGCGACTGGAAATCGCGTAGGGGGCTAATAACTCCCTCGCGGGTTCGAATCCCGCCCCCTCCGCCACGGCGGCTCCGCCACGAGAAGGTTTCGTCTTCCCTCGCCGGCGGTTCCTTGGCATCGCGCGGCACAGATCCCCCACCCGATTTGCCGCATCAGTTGGCCGCCAGCGCGTGGCCTTCGTCAGGCGGGTCCGGACTGGGTACGGAAGGCCGGCGCAGCAGGCGGTGGACCAGTTGGTGGGGAAACCTGAGGTGAGGGTTCCTGAGCTATCGTGTTGTTATCCCCACATATACGGTCGTTTGTTGACGACGAAACATCGGAGGCGAGGGATTATGCGATTCAAGTGGGCGATTCTAGTTGCACTGGTTTGTGTGGCGCTGGCCGTAGCAGTAACGGCTTGTGCGGCCGCGCAGGAGCGGCCTACCGAACAAGTCTCACCTGCCCCCGAGGTCAACTCGAACGCGGTGGTGTGGCGGACGCCGACGCCGCCAGCCAGTCCGCAGGCCGGGGACGTGTGGGTGAACCCGAGGGCCGGGATGGAGATGGTGTACGTCCCGGCCGGAGAGTTCACTCTCGGGACAACCGACGCGCAGATTGACGCTTGGCTTCGGGAGCACCCAGGGGACTTGCGCTTCTGGTTTGAAGACGAGCAACCGCAGTGCCGAGTGAACCTCCCAGCCTACTGGATAGGCCGCACCGAGGTGACCAACGCCCAGTACCTGCGCTTCGTTCAGGCAACTGGACAGCGCGCGCCACTGCACTGGGAGAGTGGGCGACCTCCCGCCGGCCTGGAGGACTTCCCGGTCGTCTATGTTAGCTGGGAAGATGCCCGCGCCTATTGCGCGTGGGCCGGGGGGCGTCTGCCCACGGAGCTGGAGTGGGAGAAGGCGGCGCGGGGCGCCGA
>CAZWRO010000226.1:0-3162 GCA_964635365.1 uncultured bacterium
GTGTCGATTTGCGTTTCAGTAAGCTCCGGATAGATCGGGATCGAGAGCACCTGCTCCGCCAGCCGTTCGGCCACCGGCAGGTCTCCCGCCTTATGGCCGAGATAGCTATAAGCTTCCTGCAAGTGCAGAGGCAGCGGATAGTAGATTGCGGTCCCGATGTTGCGTTCTTCGAGGTGGCGCCGCAGGCCGCCGGGGTCGGCGCAGCGCACCGTGTAGAGGCAGTAGACATGGGAGCCGTCGGCGCTTCGGCTTGGCAGTGCGATTCCGGAGCCCGACAGCAGACGCGCGTAGCGCTCGGCGTGCGCGATGCGAAGCTGGTTCCAGCCGTCGAGCCGGGGCAGCTTCAGGCGCAGGATGGCGGCGTGAATCTCGTCCAATCGGCTGTTGTATCCGACCGCGGGGTGGTAGTACTTGCGGCCGCCCAAGACCGAGGCGTCGGCCTGTTGCCGGAGGAGCCGAACGCGGTCGGCCAGCTCGCCGTCGTTCGTGATTACCGCTCCGCCGTCGCCGCAGGCGGCGAGGTTCTTCGTGGGGTAGAAGCTGAAGCATCCGGTGCTGCCGAGGGAGCCGAGCCTCTTCCCCTGCCAGCGACCACCCGCCGCCTGGGCTACGTCCTCCACCACGTGGAGGTTGTGCGCTTGCGCCAGCGACAGCACCTCGCCCATTGGGGCCGCTTCGCCGTAGAGATGGACGGGGATGATGGCTCGCGTCTTGGAGGTGACGCGCCGTTCGGCGTCGGCCGGGTCGAGGTTGAACCCGTCGGGCAAGGAGTCGACGAAGACGGGGCGGGCATTAAGATGGCAGACGGCGGCGGCGGTGGCCGCGTAGGTGAAGCTGGGCACCAACACCTCGTCGTCGGGCTCGATCCCGAGCGCGGCCAGGGAGAGCGTCAGCGCGTCGGTGCCGGAGGCCACCCCCACCGCGTGGTCAACGCCGCAGAAGCGCGCCATCTCCTCTTCGAAGGAGGTGACGTTCGGGCCCATCACGAAGGCGGAAGTCTCGAACACCTGCTGCAGCGCCGCGAAGATATCGGGCTGGAGCGACCGGTGTTGTGCCGTTAGATCGATGAATGGAACAGCCTCGCCGGAGGCCTCGCTCCCGGGGCCTGGCTTTCCATCAGTCATTCCGCGCCCTGCCTCCTGTTCGACTGTGTGATGGCGCGCAGCACGGCTGTTCGGCTCGCCTTCGCCGAACGGGCCACGAATCCATTAGGAAAGCCGGCGGTCGGACTCGAACCGACGACCTGCGGTTTACGAAACCGCTGCTCTGCCACTGAGCTACGCCGGCGCTCATCCGAAAATATCATACTGCCAGGCCCCTGTCAACGCGTCCGGCCCGAGGGGGAACTCCTGGGCAGGCGTCGTATTCCCACGCCAGACTACCATCGCGACACGGACTCGCCATGCCAGACTACCGACCCAAGCTCAGGCCGATCGATATCGTTCCCCTCCAGACGCAAGGGCGGCAGGCCTACCTACTGCGAGACCCCGAGCGCCTGTCGCCGCACGAGGTCGTCGTCCCGGCCGACGTGATCTATCTTATCTCGCAGTTCGATGGCACCCACACGGTGCGCGAGGCACAGGTCAGCTACGTCCGCCGGTTCGGCACCTTGCTCACCACTGACAAGATCGCGGACCTGCTCCGCCGGCTCGACGAGGCCGTTCTCTTAGACACCGAACGCTTCCGGGAGTTCCGGGCGAAGGTGGAGGCCGATTTCCGCGCCCGGCCGACGCGCGCCGCGGCCCACGCCGGGCAATCGTATGAGGAGGGCGCGGGCGCCTTCGTCACGGCCTGGGAGCCGCGACTCGCGGCGGCGAGTATTCCTGAGGACTTCGCCCTGGACGAGCACCGGCCCGCGCTGATCGTGCCTCACTACGACATGAATGCGGCGGCCGATTCTTACGCCGCGGCCTATGCGCTGCTCGGCCGCGGGGAGCGCCCGCAGGTGGTTGTGATTCTGGGCATCGGTCACGCCGCGGGAGAGGCGCCGTTCGTGCTCACGCGCAAGCCCTTCGAGACGCCGTTCGGGGCGCTGGAGACGGACCGAGACCTGATCGACAAGCTGGCGCAGGGGGCCCCGTTCGATCTCTTCGCCGAGGATGCGCTCCACCGCAACGAGCACTCGGTGGAGTTCCAGGCCGTGCTGCTACACTTCCTCTACCGGGAGGGCGAGCCGCCGGCCATCGTTCCCATGCTCTGCGGCGGCTACCACCGCGCGGAGGGCGGGTTCGCCGACCCGGCCCAACCGGGCCGGGTGGCGGAGTTCCTGGAGCTGCTGCGGGAAACGTTATCCGGCGACGGCCGTCGCATCGCCGTCATCGCCTCGGCGGACCTGAGCCACATCGGGGCGCGGTTCGGCCAGCCTCCTCCCCTCACCCAGGCGCACCTCCAACTGGCGCGGCGGCACGATACCGCGCTGCTCGAACGGGCTCAAGCAGGGGATCCGGACGGGCTCTACCAGGCACTTTCGGCGGAGCAGGATCGCTTCAACGTCTGCGGCTTCCCGGCGATGTACGCGCTGCTGCACGCGCTGCCGATTACGGAAGGCCGCCTGCTAAACTATCGGCAGGCGGCCGATCCGCAAGCCCAGTCTTGTGTCAGCTTTGCCTCGGTGGCGCTGCGTTAGACGAGGCGACGACACGGGTGCCGCCGCGGGCTGCTATCGGCGACCGCCACCTCCTCCTCCGCCGCCACCACCGCCGCCACCACCGCCTGTGGAGACTGAGAAGGTGCTCTGCAGCGTTACATGGCCGTCTGCGAAAGCGATCACGTGGAAGTCGGGATGGTAGTCCACAACTGCCACCGGCGTCCGAAAAGGACTGTCAAGTGAGGCCAGGACCGCTCCCGCAGGCATCACAAAGCCAACCGCTACCTCATCGGAGGTCCCGGGCCGCATGAAGACCAAGCGGCTTATCACATAGGACTCGAGGATGTCCATGAGCTCATCGATGTCGTTCGTGGGAGGCAATAGGCCCTGATTGTCCGCGGCGTACATGTGCAAGGCCAGGGCAACGTGCTTCATATTGGTGTCGACCTGCAGGGCCTCGTCGCGCACGGCCGGCGGCAGCGCGAGGACGTCGGTGCGGCCGCCGGGACGGATACCACCGCCTCCGCCGCCACCACCGCCTGTCGCAACGGCCGCACCGGTGTAGGAGCTGGCGC
>CAZWRO010000226.1:3172-3586 GCA_964635365.1 uncultured bacterium
GTTTGCCAGTCCTGTGAGACGCACGTGCGGTGCCATCACGTAACGGACTATCAACTGATCGCGGCTTCCGGGTAGCATGAATACGCTCTGGTCCGTGAGGTACGGTTCGAGAAGGGAACGGATGTCGGATATGTCGGTCGAGGCGGGAAACCGGTCATTGTTGTCGTGGACGAACATCAACATCGCCGAGGCGATTCGCTGTACGTTGGCGGACATCTCGAATGCCTCGTCCCATATTTCGGTCGAATCGGTGGGCCCTGCCGGCGCCCAGCCGCCTCCGCCTCCGCCGCCGCGGCCGGCTGCGGCAACAGCGGAGTCAGCGACGTGCCTGCCACCACCACCGCCCCCACCACCTCCGCCTAGGCCGGCGGCCGCTTCCGGCGGGACCTCCCGCAGGTTCATCTTCACGTGTCC
>CAZWRO010000227.1:0-3518 GCA_964635365.1 uncultured bacterium
TCATCCCGCGCCTCGGCCAGTTCATCAACCAGCTTCCGGCCGCGCTCCCCCAGCATCTCCAGACAGTCCGTGGTCTCCGTTGCCGAGCGGACCGACCGCAGTCTGATGCTTCCCAGGGCGCGGGGGTAGCCGAAGCGCTGACCGGGGTAGAGCATCGAGAGCGGATCGGCGCGGTCGAGGGCGGAGTCGCCGGCCATCGTCAGCCAGGTCGGCAGGAAGCCATCGCCGCCCCGCCGCCAGCAGAGGATGGCCTGACGGTCCGCGTCCATGGTGGGCTGCTCGGGGCCGCCGCATCCCCCATACCACCAGGCGAGCTGTTCCCTTTCCTTTATCGCCTCCACCCCGAAGCGCGTCCACGTGAAGTTCCCAAGGCCGACCACCCAGAGGTCGAAGACGGGGCCGATCTGGTCGTGCGGCGCGTCGTGCGCGAACGCCCAGGAGGCGTCCGTGCGGTAGATGAAGCGAGCGCGGGCCCCGGCCTCGCCCGCCATCCTGGCGGCCCGGTCGATCAGGCCCCGGTAGTAGAGGAAGTGGGCGCGGTCGGACTCCTGCTTGCGCTCGTCGCCGTCCCAGGCGAAGTAGCGGTAGCGCTTCTTCTGGTTGAAGAAAACCTCCAAGTTCGTGCGCGTCCACCCCTTCTCCTGCGCGTGCAGGCGAAACTGGGCGAGCACCTGGGAGAATTCCAGGTCGTAACCACGGGTGCCGAAATGCGCGAAGTCGGCCGGCCAGTCGTAGTTGAAGGGCAGATAGAAGTGAGGTATCGGCCGCTCTCCACCGGGCGAGCCGGAGAGGGCGCTGCCATCCAGGAGCGGCCCGAAGCGGCGATCGTAGGATGACCAGTCCGCCACGCGAAGGCTGCGGCCGCGGCCGGCCAGAGGAGGGGCGTAGCCGTCGGCCACCGCGCCGGAGTGGCCGTACCCGAGGTAATGCAGGACGGCGCGGTTGTCGTGGGCCTCCCGGTAGTAGCTGTGCTCGCAGGCGATCAGCTCATCGCCGGTGAGGTTGGGGTGATGGCCGGGAATGTGGTTCGCATAGCTGTTCAGGTCCACCGTAATCCTGGGCACCAACGGCAACTCCACCGGCAGCACCTCGACCGCGATCTCGCCCACCTCCGCGCCGTCGAGGCGGAGGTCGCCCCGATAGGTGCCCGCCTCGGCCTCCCGGGGGACCGGCACGTCGACCCAAAAGGCGTGGTGACTGCGGCTCCCGATAGGTCCCTGCCGAACCTCGGCGGGGGCGGCGCGGTAGACCTCAACCGGCACCAATGCCTCGTAGGTCCACTCGTCCTCCGCCAGTTGGCAGGGCCATTCGTAGCATACGCGGGCCTCGGGGAGAGTGTCCGGCCCGTTCACAAAGGGCTCAACGTGAAGCGCGATGTCGGCCCCGTCCCCCGGCGAGTCGGTGGTGACGATCACCTGGAACGAGACGACGCCACCGCGTGGGACGCGCAGCACATGCCGCTTGTGGAAATCTGCCTCCAGCGCGCGGCCGGCCTCACTCATCGGCCGGTCGCGCGGTATCACTTGCCCGGTCTTCGGGCTGGTTCGGACTCGACTCGAGACGAGATCGGCCTTCATCGCGCGTCACCCTCAACTGCAGGTATCTGTGGTACGGCGGGGCCGCCGCGCGAGGCGGCGGCCCCAGAGCTTGTCAGATCATCACGTACTTGGCGGGCTTCATCGCGGCGCAGAGCTCGAGCACGCCCACGATATCGTCGAGGCTGTCTCTCAGCGGCACGAAGACACTGCCCCAGTTGCCGTCCTCGCTCCAGAGGGAGGTCGTCTCTCCCTCGAAGGCCTTCCGCATCTCCGCGGGAGGCTCGATCTCCATCTTGCCCCAGCCGGACACCTGGCCCGTGTAGCTGGACCCTGCGAGCACAATGTCGGCGACCTCCGGCTTGTCCGGTGGAATCCGCCAGACGGTGGACACCACGTCCAGATCGGAGAGGCGTTCAACCAGCAGCAGGCCTTTGCGGAGGCGGTTGCAGAGGTCGATGTCGTAGCCGAAGTCATCGGACGAAATCGACACGCGCGCGGTGGGAAGGATGCAATCCCGCGCGGCCTCTGCATCCACAATGGCAAGGGAAACCCTCGCCAGCTCCAGCAGGCGGTTCGTCACGGCCTCCCGGCGCGCTTTGGCATCTTTCGGAAGTGGCCCTACCAGGGCCGTGCCCGGCGCGGCCAACTCAGGGAATCTGCGATTGGGTAGCACTGGCATTTCTCTTACCTTCCTATCAGCTTATCTATCGCCCGCTGGCGAATCACCGCCGGGGTATGCGGATCACGCCCCTCGAACGGATTGGCCATCGGCTGCCGCTCGTACATCTCGCCCTTCATCGCCTCCGGCGGATAGAAGGTCCAGGCCGGGGTGGGGGTCCACCAGTCGTCTTCCTTGGCCTCGACCACCGCGTCCACCAGGGAGTGGGCGTCCTTCCCGACCATGTCCAGGAAGTCGGTGGTCTCGGTGGCAAGACGCACGCGGCGGAGGCGGATGCTGGCGAGGGCGCGGGCGGCGCCGAAGCGCTGCGCCGGATACAGCATGGCGAACGGGCTGGCCTGGTCGAGGTCGTTGTCGTTGCCCTGGGCGAGCCAGTTCGGAACCAGACCGTCGGCCCCGCGGCGCCAGGCGAGCAGGATCCTGCGGTCGAGGTCCATCGTGGGCTGCGCGGGGTGGGCGGCCTCCATCGCCGTGTCGTAGGGCCAGGCCAGCCGCTTGCGGGCGTTGAGCGCCTTGACTCCCTCGCGCGACCAGCTGAAGTTGCCCATGTGGATGATCCAGAGATCGAAGAGGGAGCCCATCTCCTCGTCGAGGGCGTCCTGTAGGAAAGTCCAGGAGATGTCCGTGCGGTAGATAACGCGTGCCTTGGACCCCTTGCTCCCGGCCAGCCTCCTCGCCCGCTCGAGCAGCCGGCCGTAGTAGAGGAAGTGGGCGCGATCCTTGGTGCTCTTGCTCTCGTCGCCGTCCCAGGGGTAGTAGCGGTAGTGCTTCTTGGGATTGAAGAAGAGCTCGAAGTTGGTCCGAGTCCAGCCCTTCTCCTGGAAGTGCACCAGGAACTCGGCGAGCACGCGCGACCACTCTTCCTCATAGCCGCGGGTGCCGAAGCGCACGAAGTCGGCGGGCCAGTCGTAGTTGAAGGGCAGGTAGAAGTGTGGGATGGGCCGCTCGCCGGCGGGGGAGCCTTTCAGTGCGCTCCCATCGAACAGCGGGCCGAACCGACGGTCGTAGGCCGACCAGTCGGCGACGCGAAGGTTGCGACCGCGGCCGGCCAGCGGGGGAGCGTAGCCGTCGGCCACCGTGCACGAGTGGCCGTAGCCCAGATAGTGCAAGACGGCGCGGTTGTCGTGTGCCTCCCGATAGTAGGTGTGCTCGCAGGCGATCAGCTCGTCGAGGCTCAGCCCGGGGTGATTGCCCGGGATCCGGTTGGCGTAGCTGTTGAGGTCGATCGTCATCCTCGGCGCCAGCGGCAGCTCGACCGGAATGACCTCGATGGCGACCTCCACCTGAGGCCCGCCCTCCAC
>CAZWRO010000228.1:0-3507 GCA_964635365.1 uncultured bacterium
CCGGCGAAAGGTTTAGGCATGAAACATCGAGCAAACGACCTATTCGACGTCTCCGGCCGGGTCGTCGCCGTAACCGGCGCGGCCGGCGTCATCTATGGGGCCCTCGCCAAGGGCCTCGCCGCCCGCGGCGCCAAGGTGGCCCTGTTGGACCTGCTGGGCGACAAGGCCCAAGAGGTCGCGGATCAGATCAAGGCCGACGGCGGCGAAGCTATAGGCCTCGCCTGCAACGTCCTCGACACTGACAGCATCTCCGCCGCGCTCGGCGAGATCGTCAAGACCTTCGGCCGTGTCGACGTCCTCATCAACGGCGCCGGGGGCAATCGCGCCGGCGCCAGCGTACCCCGCGACGGCGTCTTCACCGACCTCTCCCTCGACGAAGTGGACAAGGTCTTCGCCCTCAACTACAAGGGCACTTTCCTGCCCACCCAGATCTTCTGCAAGCACTTCGCCAGGCAGCGCAAGGGCATCATCGTCAACACCTCCTCCATGTGCTCCTTCGCCCCACTCACCAACGTTCCCGGCTACTCCAACGCCAAGGCGGCCGTCACCAACTTCACCCAATGGCTCGCCGTCCAGGTCAAGGTCGACTACCCCGAGGCCGACATCCGCGTGAACGAAATCGCCCCCGGCTTCCTCGACACCACCCAGAACCATCGCCTCCTCTTCGAGGAGGACGACAATACCCTAACCCCGCGGGGCCACTCCATCATTGCCAACACCCCCCTCGGGCGTTTCGGCGATCCGGAGGAGTTGTTCGGACCCATCATGCTACTCATCTCCGATGGCGGCAGCTTCCTGCACGGCACCACCATCGCCGTTGACGGCGGCTTCGCCATCTACTCCGGCGTCGGGCCGCTGGACGAGAAGAAGCGCGGCGCGCCTCCGAAGCAGTAGTGCCGCTCCCCCGCGGCCTCCCTGTGAGTCCCATCCAGCCCGATCGGATGGTCGCCGACATCACGCGTGCACTTCACGTATGAGGAGGACCACATGGGTGCCACTCGGATGCGTCGGGCCAGCCTGCATCTGACCGGCCTCGCGTGCCTCGCGCTGCTTGCCTTCATCCTTGCGAGCGGCGCAGCCGCAGCCGATCAGCCCTCTCTCCAGATCAGTGGCGGTCACCTCCGAGGGGTCGCCGTCGATGGAGAGGCACTTCCTGCCTCCACCGTGGGCGGGTTCTACGTGCAGCCCTACCGCGCCGCCGCGGGACGCAATCTCCTGCGAGAGTCCGGCTTCGACCAACTGCCCACTCCCCTCCCCGATGGGTTTGCCTTCGACGAATACGTCACCTGGAACGACCGCCCTTCCCTGACCATCAACCTGCCCGAAGGCCAAATCACGGACTCGGGCGAACTCAACCTGCACGTCGATCGCGTCCTCCCGCACCACGTCTACCTCCTCCAGTTCGCCCACCGCGGTCAGCGTCTCGGTGGCGAGTTCCCCCCCATCATTCACCTTCGCCAGTTCGATGCCGAAGGCAACTGGGCGACCCCGCAGCAGAACATCGAGTTGCTTGGCGGAACCTACCCGTGGCAGCAGGAAACCCTCGCCATCACTGCCGTCGAGGATGCCGCCCGCCTCCAGATCATGATCCACCATCCCCGCGGCACGGGGCAGTTCTGGATGAGCGAGATGTCCCTCCGGGAGGTCCCTGCCCAGCAAGTCGCGCCCGTCTCCGGCCTCTGGGAGCCGGGTCCCGCCCCCTCCTTCTCCGGGGTCGTCCCCGGCACTCCGATCACTCTTCAAGCGGCCACCGAAGCCAGCCGCGACACCGTCTCCATCACCACCACGCTATCGGCCCCCTCCACCTGGCTCCAAGACCATCCAACGGCCCTCATCCTGAGCTTCCGCCTCCCCCTCGATGCGGCCGGGTGGCGCTGGGGCGACTACCTCCGCCGCGAGCGCACGATCGTGCGCGGCGAGGATTACTCCTACTACCACCTCATCGGCCGCCGTCAGTTCCGAGAGGCCTCCGCCTTCCCCATGGCCGCGGTGTCCGGCCCGGACCACGGCCTCGCGCTCCTGGTCCCCATGACGCCCCCCCTCTTCACACGCCTCCGATACGACGGCGATGGCTACCTCTGCGCCGAATTCGACCTCGGCCTCGCCGCGCGTGGCCGAGGCGACGCGGAGACCATTACTTTCTCCTTCGACATGGTGCGCTTCGACCCGCGCTGGGGCTGGCGCGAGGCCCTCGCGCGCTACTACCAGCGCTATCCCCGCCTCTTCACCACCACCGCCCGCCGCGGCGGCTGGTGGATAGGGCCCAGTGAGAACCTGCCCGATCTCGCAGACTTCGGCCTCCAGTACGCCGAACAGCACTTCGCCCGCGCCAATCGCACGGCCGCCAACAACGCCATGGGGCTTTACACCTGCTCCTACAGCGAGCCTTGGATGTGGCGCATCCACGTCAGCGATGAGCGCCAACCATCTCTCGCCCAGCCTCTCGACACTTACCTGCCGCAGATCGAGCAGGACGCCGATCTGCCCGCATCCCAGATGGACGACCACGACTACTGGCCGGCCCCCAGGCGCGACTCCGTCCGCGCTTTCCTCAACTCCGCCATCCACGGACCCAACGGCACCTACCAGGTCAACTCCGTCCGCACCTATGGCGGCGGCACGTTCATCGAGCTGAACACCTCCTGTCTCCCCGGCCTCCGAAGCGAGCGCTGGGGCGCCATGAACCGCGGCCTCCTCTCCTATCGCTACGAGACGCTGGAAGATATCGCTCGCTGTGCCGCCGGCGGCGCCAGAATGGAGGGAGTTTACTTCGACTCCGTTGGCAATTGGCCAAACATCGCGGCCGAGGACCATCGTTCCGAGCACTTCCCCTACGCCTCCTTCCCCCTCACCTTCAGCTACGCCACCGGCCGCCCCGTCATCTCCGGCCTCGCCGCCATGGCCGAGTACATGCAGTTCGTCCGGCAGCGTGGGTTCGTCACCATGGCCAACTCTGACCCAACCTACTGCCGATACGCCGCCCCCTTCCTGGACATGATCGGCGCCGGCGAGAACTACGGCGGCGCCTTCATCAGCGACGAGGCCCTCAGTCACGACCGCGCCGTTGCCTTCCGCAAAAGTGTCAGCTTCGGCAATACCGGAATGCTTTCCGCCTCCCCCGAAGAAGCCGAGGCGCGCTTCCGCTTCCTGCTCTTCTACCAGGTCTACCCCGGCATCTTCGCCTCCGACCCCGCTGCCCTCGAGCGTCTGCGGCCCTTGTATCGACGCTACGTCCCATTGATGCGCGAGATGAGCGCCGCCGGATGGCATCCCGTCCCCTGGGCCACCCTCGACGATCCCGACCTCTACCTCGAACGCTACGGCCCCGGCGCCGACCATAGGGTTTACTTCGCCCTCCGCAACCCCACCGGCCAGCCCCGCCGGTGCACCCTGACCGTCGAGCCCCTCGGCTTCGGCGAGCAGCCATCCACGCTCACAGAAGCCGTTGAGATCCTCCGCGGCCAGCCCCTCCCGATCGCGCGACCCGAAGGCCGCCTTCAGTTGCGC
>CAZWRO010000229.1:0-3499 GCA_964635365.1 uncultured bacterium
GAACCACTTGCGAGTGGCCGCCGCCGGCCGCGCCGCCCTTGATCCCGAACACCGGACCCAGGCTCGGCTGTCGGATACAGGTCATCACATTCTTGCCGAGCACCCCCAGCGCCTGGGACAGCCCAATCGTCGTCACCGTCTTGCCCTCGCCCAGCGGGGTCGGCGTGATGGCGGTGACGTCGATGTACTTGCCCTGCGGGCGATCCTTGAGACGCTCCAAGATGTCGAGATGAACTTTCGCTTTCCACTTCCCATATAGGTCCATCTCGTCTTCTTCGATCCCGACCGCCTCCGCGATCTCCAGGACCGGCTTCATCGTCGCCGCTTGGGCGATCTCGAGGTCACTCTTCACCCCAGCTCCCTCCTCCATTCTCTTAGTTCTCTCCAGAAGTTAGGTCCAATCACCGTGCGCCAGCCGCCGCCTAGCTGGCGGCCCCTCTCAGCGTCAACTGGAACTCCCGCTGGCCAAAGGCCTCTGGATAGGCCTTGACTAGCTTCAGGATTTTCGCGTAGTCGAAGTCATCCGACAGGATGACCTCCTGTATCTCCTGCACCGGAACCCCGGCCTTTATCAGCGCCAGGGCGGTGCCGGTTCCCTGCATCCTCCCCACCAGCAGCAGCCCGACGAGTTTCCCGTCCTTCAGCACCAGCTTGCGATATAGCCCGCGCTCCGGCCGATAGTCCACCACCTGCTCCAGGCCTTCCCCCCGCGGCCGCACGTTCCCGACCGCCATCACCGGGGTGCCGTAGTAGTCAACTGCGTTCATGGCCAGGCTCCCGGGATAGCTGCGCTCCTCACCCGCCATGTTGAACCCCGCCACCCGTCCCTGCTCCGAAGCATTGGGCCAGATGGCGTGCACAGTGCGCTCCCGGCTCAGCAGATCCTCGGTCTCGGCCACATCCCCGGCCGCATACACCTCTGGGGCGCTGGTCTGCATATGCTCATCGGTGATGATCCCCCAGTGCGTCTCGATCCTGCTGTCGGCCACCACTGCGATGTCCGAGTCCACACCTTTGCCCACCACCACCATCTCACAGACAACCGCTTCCCCCTCCGACACCTCCACCGCCCTCGCGCCGTCCTCGCCCACGACGGCCTTTGCGTCTACCCCTGTCCGCACTTCGATCCCATGCTCCTCCAGCCGCTCCCGGATCAGCTCTCCGGCCCGCGCGTCCACCACCTGGGACATAAGATGAGGCGAGCGCACCAGCACGCTCACCTCCAGCCCCCGCTCCCGCAGCCCATAGGCCGCCTTCAGCCCCACCAGCCCTCCGCCCAGCACCGCCACCCGCTGCGCCTTCTTCGCCCACTCCAGTATCCTCCTGGCATCGGCGAGGTGGCGCAGAGTGAACGTGCCCGCCAGATCCTCTCCCGGCCGGCCCAGCGGCCGCGCGCGGCCTCCGGTGGCGATGAGCAGCTTGTCATATTTCTCCCGGCCGCCGTCTGCGAGCTCGATCTCCTTCGCCCCCGGATCAATTCCGGCCACTGCGGCACCCAGATGGGCCTCCACCCTCATCCGCTCATACCAGCCATCGTCCCGGAACCGCAGCCTGTCCTCTCCTATCTGCCCGGCCAGATAGTAGGAGAGCAGGCACCGAGAATAGATCGGATTATCCTCATCACAGTACAGCGAGATCGGCACTTCCTCGGCCACCGACCGAATCGCCTCCACCGCGGCCACCGCCGCGGCGCTGTTTCCGATGATGACGTGGCTCACTCTACACCTCCACCCTGGTCGGCTCGTCCACCCGGAGCGCCTTGGTCGGGCACGCCGCCACACAGGCTGGCGTCTCCTCTCCCTCGCAGAGATCGCATTTCACCACTAGCTTGCGCTGCGGGAGCCCCCGCACCCCGCCAAATGGGCATACCATCACGCACATCCAGCACCCCACACACTTCTCTGGGTCGTGGCGCACCAGGCCCGTCTCCGGATCCCGCTGCAGAGCCCCAGACATGCATGCCAGCACACACGCCGCCTCCTCACACTGCATGCACCGCAGCGGCAATCCTCTCGCCTCCGGCAGTCGGCTCACCGCCACCCGCGAGGCCGGCCGCGGCTCCTCCCCAAGCGACGCCGACAGCGCCCGGGCCGCCGAATGCTGCACCGCACACGCGATCTCACAAGCCCGGCAGGCCAGGCACCGGTCGTTGTCACACACAACCCTCGGCATCTCCGCCTCCTCTACGCGACGGCCGGCTCCGCCTGATACATCATCGGGCGCAGCTTCAGCGCCGCGCGCTTCCGGTCCATGTGCTCCATCATCAGCCGCGCCGCCGCAACCGGGTCTCTTTCGAAGGCCCAGGTCGCCCCCACCTCCTCCTCCATCCCACGGGTCAAGTAATCGTAAACGGCCTGCGAACCCTCCACCGGCAGCGGCCTGCCGAATACCGTGAAGATCCCCGACGCCACCACATACATGCCGATCGAGACTGCCTTCTCCGACATCCACTCCGGCGCCGCGCCCGCCACCGGCGCCTCGCTGATGTCCTCCCCAAGGCCTCCTTCGTTTATCAGCTCGGAGCAGGCCACCAGAATCCGGCTGTTGTCCACACATGAGCCTACGTGCAGCACCGGTGGAATCCCCACCGTCTCGCAGATCTCTTGCAGCCCCCGCCCCGCGTGCTGCAAGGCCGCCTCCGGCGTCATCAGTCCCTCCTTCGCGCACGCAATCGCGGAGCACCCCGTCTGCACGACCAGCACGTCGTTGCGGATCAGCTCCTTCACCATCTCCACGTGCCCCGAGTCCACCGGCTGCACGTTCGGGTTGCAGCATCCGACGACTCCCGCGACCCCCCGCAGACGGCCCTCGATGATCCCGTTGTTGAGCGGCCGGTACGAGGGCCGGAACCTCCCGCCGAGCAGCCGAAACACGTACTCCGCGGTGAACCCCGCCACCAGGTCCATCGTATGCTTGGGAATATGCACCCCCTCCCTCTTCCGCTCCGGAAACTTCTCTATGCCCGCCCGCACGATCTCCCGCGCCACGTCCAGCGCGCGTTCCTCATCGAACTCAATGTGCCGTACCCCTGGCATGCGCCCCTTCGGCGAGGTCGTGATCAACTCAGTGTGGAAGCATCCTGCCCCATCCGCCAGCGCCGGCATCAGACACTGCACATCCACCACCATCGCCTCCACCGCCCCCGTAGCGATCGCCAGCTCCTGCTGCAGAAAGTGCCCTGCCACTGGAATCCCCTGCCTCATCAAGACCTCATTCGCCGTGCAGCAGATCCCGCTCAACTGAATCCCCTTCGCGCCCTTCTCCTCCGCCAGCTTCAGAAGCTCCGGCTCCCGGGAAGCCTCCACGATCATCTCCGACAGGATGGGCTCGTGCCCATGGATCACGATGTTGACCTTGTCCTCGCTCAACACCCCCAGGTTGACCTTCGCCCGGATGGGTACCGGAGAGCCCAGCATCACATCCTGTAGATCGGTCGCAATCATGGAGCCGCCCCAGCCGTCGCTCAGCGCAGTTCGTATGCCGTGGCGCAGGATATTCC
>CAZWRO010000230.1:0-1667 GCA_964635365.1 uncultured bacterium
ACCAGCCGGGAGATAGGGACGAATTCGCGCCGCTCCGCGGTGTGGTGGCGAGTGCGGCCGAGCTGGCAGTAAGCGCAGTCGAAGCTGCAGGTCTTCTCCGGCTGGGAGACCATGTCCACACCTAGCGATCTACCCAGCCGCCAAGAGGGCACTGGGCCATAGACTATACTGCTAAGCTCTTCGTTCATGCGGTTCCTGCTCTCTTGAGCACCAAGTCTCCCACGTTGACGCTGAGGTCCCGCGCGATCACAGGGCACTTGACGATGAGAAGGAAGAACACATTGCCGTCACATTCGCTAAGTGCCTCGTAGTTGCCCTGGCCCTTGGCGATGATGACGTCGGCCTGGCGAAATGCCGTGCGGAACTCCTCGGAGGCGCCGCGGAGATCGGGACGGGGCCAGCCATCGCCAGTGGTCACGACCGGCAGGAGGCCATCTAGCCCGGCCGCGCGAACGTCATCGAGGGTGGCGTCGTTGAGCAGCGGACGGCTCTTGACCGCGAGTGTGACGTGATAGGGGGCCGCCAGGCGCTCCAGCAGCAAGCGGTCGAAGACGATCTCGCCCGCGTTGTCGGCCAGGTAGAGGAGGTTGGAGGTTCGCTCCAACTGAGCCTCGAGCTGCGGATAATCGGCCGTGGCGAAATCCCCCGACAAGCCTCTTTTCATCGCGGCCTCGAAGTCGAAGTTGCGGCCTACGGCTGAGTCGGCGATGTTTGCGGCGGCCGCGAGTTTGGCCGCCGCCAGCAGCGGATCGGGAGCCTCGGAGGTTAGTTCGACCGCTTTCGGGTAGGCCTGGAGGGCGAGTCTGTTGCTCTCACGCTTGACCTCACGGTACGGATCGTCGCACCCGGTGATCTCACGCACCGCGGCGTGGACACGAGGAGCGATGTCCACGGGTCGCGCCTCGGCCGGGGCCGTCTGGAGCTCGCGCAAGACGGTTTGCACCACCTCGCGCCGAAGCTCCTCGTCCTCAGTCGCCATTTGGGCCGCCTCCACGGCCTGTCGCAGCAGGCAGGGGAAACATTCCAGGTAGGTTTTCATTTCAGTTTCGCTCCGCTCACGGCGACAAGCCTGATACTAGTGCTCGCACATGCTCTCGCCACCACGAAGGTCCCCGCGGCGGAGGGCTTCGATGGTCTCAGAGATGGTGCCGGAGACGCCCACTATGGGTTCTATCCGCTGCTGGTCGAAGAGCGTCTTCGCCCGCGGGCCCATCCCTCCAGCGACAATGCACTGGACACCGCGCTCGGCCAGGTAGCCTGGCAGAAAGCCCGGCTCGTGGCCGGGATTCGGGATGCGCGTCGGGTCCTTTGACTCGCCCTCCTCAATGTCAACGAGGGTGTAGGCATCGCATCGCCCGAAGTGTGGGGCAACCATGTCGCCGTCCGTCGAAATCGCAACTCGCATTCTCTCTCTCCTCTGTCGGCGCTTCATACGGTGAGCCGATAGCCGACTCCACCGGGGTCGAATCTATCGCCGAGCGCGGCGGCCAGCCGCGCGGCGGCGCGAAAGCCGGTGCAGTGACAGGCAATCACCTGCGCCAGCTTCATACGCTGGAGTTCTTCTATGGTCTTCCGCAGCTGTTCCTGGCCGGCAGGAGCCAGGTGTGTCCCTCCGATGAGGGCGTGCACGCGCTTTTCGCCAGTCAGCTCTACTGCATGGCGCAGCG
>CAZWRO010000230.1:1767-3480 GCA_964635365.1 uncultured bacterium
AGCGCCGGTGTGGTCGTAGTGCGCGTGGCTGAGCACGATCTGGCGTGCTTGTGTGAGGTCAAGCCCGAGCCGAGCAGCATTGCCTATGCAGATGCCGGAGTTGCCAACGTCGAACAGCAGGGATCGGCCGTCGGCCTCAATAAGCAGAGAGAGCCCGTGCTCGGCGAGGAGGCCTTCCCCCGACGCCACACAGTTGTCCGAGAGGACAGTCACGGCCAGTTTACCGACGCGACTGGTCACGATTGTTTCCCTGCTCCGTCGAGCGATTCGGCGATACGATCCACAAGGCCCTCGAACGGGTTTCTTTCATACGACTCGATTTCGCCCCTGTCACAGAGAGCGGCGAGCTCGGGGTCAACGGGGATGCTGGCCAGCACGGGCAGCTCAGCCGCGGCGGCCGCGCCTTGGTTGCTTTCCGGTCCGAACAACCTGATGCGAGCCCCACATTCCGGGCAGACCACGTGCGTGAGGTTGTTCACGATGCCCAGCATGGGGATCTTCATCAGAGCCGCCATCTTCACGGCCTTCCGCACGATCATGCCGACCAGATCCTGCGGCGAGGAAACCGCGATCAGGCCACTCAAGGGCAGGCGCTGCATCACGGTCAGTGGAACGTCAGAGGTCCCGGGCGGGAGGTCTACAAAGAGGTATCGCACGTCGCTCCAGTCCACGTCGGTCAAGAACTGCTCGACCGTCTTGGCAAGCAGAGGCCCGCGCCACACCACCGGGTCATCCTCATTCTCCATCAGCAAGTTCAGTGACATGATGCGGATGCCCAACCCGCGCGTCCTCGCCGGCGCGAGTTGGTTCCCATCGGCGGCGGTGCCGCGGCGAACTCCAAACATGCGTGGAATGCTGGGTCCGGTGATGTCTGCGTCGAGAATGCCCACGCGGTGGCCTCTGCGGGCAAACGCAACGGCCAGCAGGCCGGCCACCAGCGACTTGCCAACCCCTCCTTTGCCGCTGATGACAGCCAGGCATCTGGCATCATCCGGCAGGTGTTCGCCGAGGTCGCGCTGAGGGCTAGCCGCCACAGAGTGTCTCCTTGTGGGACTGGGATTCGGGTGGTTGGTTGCACGACGCTGTTAGATGTAACTTACACATTCTCGCCAATCCCTTCTCATTATCGTGTCCGAGCGAGCACATGGGGAGTTGCTCCTAAGTCGTGCCAGTCGTCGGCGGGGAGGGCTGCGGACCAGTCTCGCTGATTCTGCGCGTGTCTTTGAGGAGGCGGCTTAGAGCACTGTGACTGCTCGCGATGACCTCCGTCCACTCGCCCAGGTGTTCCCACCCGCGCGGGGTCATGGTGTAGAGACGACGCGCGGGGCCGCCGCCACTGGTGTCCCAGTTCGAAGCAACGCAGTTCTCGGCCTCGAGCCGCCGAAGTGCACGATAGATGGCCGCGCCGTCGAGGCCCGCATGAGTCACCGCCAGGGGTCCTGTTTCGGCGGCGATGTGGTAGCCATGCGTGGTGCCGAGGCGGGCGAGCACGAGCAGCACAATGGGCTCGGTGAACCGGTACAGGTTGCCCATCTCGCAACTGCAGGGCTTGCCCCCGAGTTCCTCCCTATGACGTCGTCCGTGTTTGTGCCCTTGTCGCATTGCCACTACCTGTAGGTTACATATACAGTCTACCACACATAGAGAGTGTGTCAACCCCTGTGCTACCTGGTGTAGGTGTCGAGGACCCGCGAGACCGCCTTGAGGGCACTT
>CAZWRO010000231.1:0-3449 GCA_964635365.1 uncultured bacterium
CGCACCACAGGCTGGCTCGCCGCCGCCCACCTCAACCATCTTCTCACCGTCGCCGCCGCCGACCCTGCCCTCTGCTTGGGGATCTCCCTCATGGCCGACGCTGGCTGCCGCCTCCGCGAGGCGATGGCCTTCGATGTCCGCTCGATCTCCACCGGCAAACTGCGCATCTTCGCAACCAAAACTCAGCGCTGGCGAACCGTCCCCATCCCGCAGCGCCTCGAGCTGGCCATCGCCGCTGCCATCGACAAGCAGGCTCTCACCGACTCGCCCCGACTCTTCCCCTTCAGCCCTCGGTCCATGCAACGCCGACTGCTCGAAATCTGCCATCACGCCGACACCCCCTTGACCACCCCCCACCGACTCCGTCACTCGTACGCAACCAGACTGCACGCCGAAGGCGTTCCCCTGGCCACCATCAGCCAGCTTCTCGGCCATCGCAACATCGCAACTACACTGATTTACTTGCACGTGGGAGACACTGACTATGACCAAGCGAAAACCGCCCTCGACCGAAGAGCAAAGTCAGCCCGACCTCGCCGCCGACGCTCTCGTCCCGGCTGACCTGCACATCCAACACCACCTGCCTGCCATCGCACGCATCCTTGTAGCCCTGGCGCTGCAGGGCAACGTCTCTGCGGCGAGTCTCTGCTTCCGAGTGGGCAACCCCCGCCTATCCGTCGCCGCCCTCTTAGAGCGTGGATTCCGCCACCTCACACCCGACGACCTGGACGAGCTCGCCCTCATCCTCGCCGACACCGGCTATCTGACAGCCGATGGCCTCCTGCTCCCCACGCCCAGCCCTTCCTGTGGTACAATCGACCCGGAGCGCTGATCGCCGCGCGATGAAGCGACCGGGGGAATCGTGGGTGTCTATCCCCAGCGCCCGCTGCAGGTGAGGGTCGGCCGTCCTTCCCCGCCGCCATAGCCCGAACGGCGGCCGGCCCAAACTTGCTGGCAGCCCGCTCCGGAAGCCCGTCGCTCGCCCTGGCATGTGGCATCGAACCCCAGGAGCGGAGAGCGGGGCTTGCGTCCCGTTTCTCTCGGCGGTTGCGGCGCTGCCGCCCGCCTCTTTCGTCTCCCCCCCCGCTGCGCCCCGCACTTTCCTCGGCCGCCAGTTGCGCTGTGGCTCTTGCGGGCGGGGGCCCCCGCCCCGCCCGCCAGCGCTGGCTTGTGGAACCCCCCGGGTACCCCCGCTGGGGGTGCCCCCGCCAAACCAACCCCACGACACACAACAGCACGGAAACTACATCTCCCTGGGCCACACCGCTTCGCTATCTTCACGCAGGGGTGAGGCTTGGGCGTGGTTGTTAGGTCGGAAAGGGCGGGCGTCTCGTCGGGCGGTCCGCCCGCTCGGCGGTCCCTCCCGGTCAACCGACGACAGGTGCCCCCCGCTCGCTCGGGCGGCCCGCCCGTTGGCCGCCTTCCGGCGGTCGCCCGCTTCCCCCATCGACGGAGCCCACAACCGTCCCCGTTTTCTGGATCCCCCGAGCGCACAACCGACACCCTTTCGCCAGCTCCGGACTCTCCCCGCTGCCGTCCGCTCCCCTGCTTCCTGCAGCGCAAACCCGTTTCGCAGCTCAGCTCCTCTCCGCGCTCTCCCCTTCGTCAAGATCCCCGCACCCCCGACACCCCCGCCCCTTTTCCGTCGCCGCAGATCGATCTCTGCGGCGGACTTTCGGTGCTCCCAGATCCTACAGCACACAAAACACCCCGAATGTGGTACTCTGTGTCCGAACGTCTGTCCCGGCGATCGCCGGAAAGGAGCCGACATGCGCCGCTCGAACAAGATCCGTCTCTCCGTCCGTCTGCCCCAGCCCACCGTCGACAAACTCGCCGCGGTGGGCGCTGCCGAGAACCGCGGCCTCTCCAACACGATCGACACCCTCTTGCTTCGTGGGCTTGAGCTCACGCCGCCACCCGCCGACTATCGACAGCCCCCTCGCCCAGCCTCTAGGCGCTCGAAAGCCTAGCCATGACATCGATCTCCCCCGGTCGCTGTCGCACTCTTCCCAATCTGCGCCACTCCCCTCTCGCGTGTGGGCCGCCGCCGTCCGATCCCCGACCAGTCCTCGGGTACACGAACGACGACGGCCCGTACTCCCCCACGCAAAGAAAGAGCCCCGTCCCTCGTGGGCCGCGGCTCTCCCTTGCTTCTACCACTGCAGTCAGTCTACCACATCCCCGCAGGATGTCTACCCCCCAGATCGAACAATCTCCCCGCGGCGCCGCCGTCGCCGCCGATCGGAGAGCAACGGGTGCCAGTCCCACCCGACTCACCGATTGAATCCCCGATAGGTCCCATCCCTGCCGGCACTGACCTGCCCTTCCGTGACCGCCAGCAGCTCATCGCCGTCCACGAGCTCGTCCGTGATTCACTTGAAAAGGCCTATTACACTAACGGAGGCAACAATCCGGGAGGACAACGACCAGCCGAGTCGCCCGAAGACCTTCCTTGGCCCTGCCACCGCTGGTACTGGCAGAACCCCACAACCGGCGCCTTTGCGCTCTACCGCTGCGGGAAATGGAGCTGTCCCTTCTGCGCTCCCCGCCTCGCGGATCAGTGGTCGAAGACCATCCTCCAGGCCCCGATCCGCCGCCACGTCACGCTCACCAACCTGGGCACCACCAACGACGAAGCCACCGGCCGCCTCAAAGCCATTCTCAAAGCCGTCCGCAGGGGCGAAGCCCTTGGACCCCCGCTCCCCGGCCAGCGCCGCCGCCCGCAGATCTTCGAGTATTTTTGTGCACTCGAAGGCGGCCACTCTCCCCATGCGCAGCGAAAGCGTCGCGCGCGGCCGCCCCGGGCGGTTCCCCCCGCAGCGACAGGGTCCCCCCGCCCGGGGCGCCCGCCTGCTCCCGCGGCTCCCGCGCTCGCTGCGCACCCTCGCCAAGCCGGAATCCACGCCCACCTTCTTCAGCACGGCCGCTCTCTCCCCCAGCGCCACCTCTCCTCCCTCGCCGCCCGCTACGGCGCGGGCGCCGTCGTCTGGGTCCGCTCCATCTCCCCCGACGAGCTCCCCGCCAGAGTCGTCGAGTACGTTGTCGATCACCTCGTCGGCGTGGTGCATCCGGACCAGCCCAAACTCGGGCGCAGGATCCGCTACAGCAAAAACTTCTGGGAGGGCCGCCGCCGCATCGACATCCACAACGAGCTCTGGCCTCCGCGCCCTTCCGAAGGCAAATGGGAGCTTATCCAGCCCGACATCGAAATCGCCCGCCTTCGTCGTGATCGCGCCGAGATCCGCCGCCAAGCTGACCAGAGCCTGGCCTGGGATCTCCGCTCCGCCGCCCGCGATGACGCCCGCATCGAATCCCTATGCCGCCACGGAGCGACTGCCGATCAGCTCGTCTCCCTCGGCCTCGCCTTTCCCACCCCCTGACCCCTTGGAGGCCTGACCAGTGCCCGCCGCCAAAAAACCCCCCGCCTCTCCCAAATCAAAACGCACCAA
>CAZWRO010000232.1:0-3444 GCA_964635365.1 uncultured bacterium
CGGATGAGTGTGCTATGAGAAGGAAGGTAACTTGGGTCACACCGGTGTTCCTTGCGGTAGTGATCGCTACCGCTTTTACGGCGCTTCCTCGAGCATGGGCTGCGTCAGGGGAAGAAGCTGCGACTGACCAGTCCACGGCCGACGGCTCTGCCGAGGAGCAGGGGCAGGACACACACGACGCCGTCGCCGGCCCTGGCTTGGCGCCCCGGGTCATTCCGGCCGCGCCGAGCGTCTATGACTCCATGCCCACGGAATCGCTCACCACATGCGTCGCGACGGTCAACGGCGACCCCATTTCGGTGAGGCTGTTCGAGCGGCGGCTGGCCAGAAGTCGGTCTCTGGCCTTCGGTTACTTCGGGACAAGATACGGTGCGGTGGTCGACGCGGATTTCTGGACCACCCCTTATGAAGGCGAAGTGCCGGCCGAGTGGCTGAAGCAGCGCATGCTGGAGGAGTGCGTTCGCATCAAGATCGAGCTGGGCCTGGCGAAGGAAAGCGGGGTCATCGAGGACACCGGCTACGCCGCGTTACTGCAGGCTCTCGACCTGGAGAACCAAAGGCGCAGGGAAGCGCTCGCAGTCGGCGAGCCCATCTATGGTCCGCAGCAATACCGAGAGGACGAGTTCTTCTTGTATGTGATGAACAACCTGCGAATCGCGGTGGAAAAGCGCCTCTGGCAGGGAAGGCTGCAGGCCTCGGAGGAGACTTTGAGAGCGCACTATGAGGCGATGAGGGACGCGCATTATGATCGTGGGGACAGGGTGAGAGTGTGGGGGATACAGATTCAGTACGGCGCGAGGGGGGGGTACCGCGAGGCGCTCACCCGGGATGAAGCCAGGGCCAGGATAGAAGGGGCGCAGGAGAGACTCGAACAGGGGGAGCTTTTCGAGGAGGTGGCGAGCGAATACAACGAGGATGGGGGTCTGAACGAGGAGGTGTTTGACTTCGAGAGCCGCTCAGGCGACAGGTCGCACCGCGCCGGGAGGAGGGCGGTGGCAATGGAGCTGGACGAGGGGGAGACGAGCGAGGTGTTCGAGGACATGAGCGCCTTCTTCATCCTGAAGTGCGTTGAACGCGAGGCGTTGGGGTACGCGCCGTATGAAGAGGTAGAGGGCAGCGTCAGGCGGCATTACCTGCACGAGACGTACGAAGGATTGATCGGCGATCTGGTGGAGGCGGCGAGGGTGGAGGTCGATCAGGCTGTGTTGGAGGGGATTCAGGTGAGGTGAGGGAGGGGCCGCCGCACGGTGGTCGGTGGCTCCCCATGGCTGCTCGGCGCGCGGAGGCCTGGCTGGGGGGTGGGGATTCGGAGGTCTCATCAGCACCCGGCTGGCGGAGAGAGTGGGATTCGAACCCACGAGACGGGGGTTAGCCGCCTACACGATTTCGAGTCGTGCGCCTTCGACCAACTCGGCCATCTCTCCATCTCCGAGTATACGAGCGGGCCGAGCCGATGTCAATGTGAGGGGGCAGCGAGGTGTGACCGTTTTGTGTGCGTGGCTGGACGGCAACCGAGGATAGGAGGCACATTCCTGTGCCGACGGAGTCGCGACAAGAATGTCGCTCCTACGAGACCCACTATTCCCGGTCACACCCGGGCAGCTAGCCTGAGAGTGAGCAGGATGATCTCAGGTGGGCAGTTGATGCGAAGGGGTGGGAAGACCTCCCCCAGCCCCCGGTTGATGAGGAGCCACCGTCCGTCGATCCGGTGCAGGCCCGAAGCATACGCCCGGCCGAGCCGCGACGGCACGTAGATCGGCCCGATCCCAGGCAGCACGACCTGGCCGCCGTGGGTGTGCCCGGCGAGGACCAGCGAGGCGCGGGCCGATAGCGGCTTGCGGATGATGTCCGGCGCGTGACTGAGGAGAACGATGGGCGAAGCTCGCCTGCCGGGCGAAGGTCGCCTGCCGGGCGAAGCTCGCCTGCCGGGCGCGCCTGTGGGTATCCCGTCGAGCGCGGCCGCGAGGTCATCCTTGCTCAAGTAAGAGGCATCTCCGACTCCGGCCAGGTACATCGTGTCCCCGCCGCGGGAGAGCGTCAGGTGGCTGTTCGCCAGCACCTTCACCCCATGACGGGAGAAGCTCTGCGTGATGGCGTCCTCCCCTACCCAGTAGTCGTGGTTACCAAGCACTGCCACCGTACCGTCTTCCGTCGGCAGGCTCGCCAGGATGCCGGCCGCATGCTCCGCGTGGTCGGCGCCGCGGTCGGCGAGGTCGCCGGTGAACACCACGAGATCGGGCTCAATCGAGGCCGCCGCACTGAGCCGCGCGACGAGCCCCTCGGCCGACAGGTAGAGGCCCTTGTGAAAATCCGAGAGGTGCAGGATTCGATAGCCGTCGAAGCCCGCGGGCAGTTCCGGGATGGGGATTTCGAGGCGAGTGACCTGCACGTCGCGCGGCCGCGGGCGGAATGCCAGCACCAAACCGAGGCACGTGAGGTAGCTAAAGGCAGCTATCGCTCCTCCCGTCCCAAGCGCGGCCGCAGCCGAGAGGCGCCCGGCGTTGGCAAGCCAGACGACCGCCGACCATCCCAGCCACGGCAGGACGAATTGGGCAAGGGCGACGACCGCGCCGACGCAGGCGTGGATGCCGCGCGGGACCGACCAGAGCAGCTTGGGGAGTCGGACTGCTTTCAGAACGAGCAGCAGAAGTGGAACGCTGGCGACGACGCACAGGCCGCCCTGCCACAGTGCCGCCGGCCAGGAGAGAGATGCGAGGAGGCGCAGAATAGCGGCACAGCCAATCTCGAACCAGAGCACCGCCAGCGCGAGGCCCGCGAACTGCCGGGCGCCGCGTGAAGCCTTCTGTGATCCAGGCCCGGTCACAGAGACCCCCGCCGCTGGTCCAGGCGATGAAGCCCAGCCTCCGCCGCCTCCTGGACAGCGCGGCGAAACTCGGCAGTGGTGATCGGACGGGCGATGGCGGAGACTTCTCGGGCACGATGCTCCGGACGATACTGATCCATCACGTTCACGTAGGTGTCCGGGCTGAGGGAGGCCAGGAAGCGCATGACGGCCGCCGTCTTCGCCATCTCCTCCGGGAGCACGAGATGGCGCACGAGCAGGCCGCGGGTGGCGATCCCGTCTGCGTCGATCTGAAGATCGCCCACCTGGCGGTGCATCTCGGCGAGTGCCTCCCGGCACCGGTCCCAGTAGTCCGCGACGCCGGAGAGCTGCTCGCCAGCGGAGTTGTCGCCATACTTGGCGTCGGGCATGTAGATGTCCACGATGCCGTCGAGCAGGCGGAGCACGGCGAGCGACTCGTAGCCGCCGCAGTTGTAGACAATGGGGAGGCGCAGCCCTTGTTCCAACGCGATCCGCGTGGATTCAATCAGCATCGGCACTTGATGGGTCGGGGTGACCCAGTTGATGTTGTGGCAGCCGCTCTCTTGAAGCTCCAGCATCATCCGCGCCACCTCCTCGAGGGTCATGGGACGCCCCCGGCC
>CAZWRO010000233.1:0-3429 GCA_964635365.1 uncultured bacterium
GAATACCGCCCGGCGGGGGCCTCTTGGGGGACCGGCGGCGGTCCCCCAGACCCTCTCCCCGCTGGAGAGCCTCCAGTGCCAGCATTCTGACGAGGGTGGAGGGTTGGGTGCGTGGGGCGGGAGGGAGGAGGCAGTGGGGACCTGGGGAGAGGGTGAGGGGGTGTTCGAACTAGAGTTCTTTGAGGTAGCGGTTGGCTTGGTCGAGGGCGAGTCGGTAGACGTAGCCGTCGGCCTCTTCGCGGCGGGCAACAGTGATGGCTTCTTCCAGCTTGGCGCGGCCGGCTTCGTTGTTGCGCTGCTTTGCGAGGAGGCGTCCTTCGAGGATGAGGAGGTCGGCGTCGCGGACGTGGTAGCCGGTTTCGGGGACGAGTTCCTGCGCGCGCGTTAGAGATTGCTGCGCGGGGCCGATGTCGGGTGGGTCGGAATCGAGGGCCAGGTGGCCCTGGAGGAGACGGGCGTCGGTTTCGTGGAGGCGGAGGCCGATGCGCGAGGATAGGTCTAGCGCTTCCTGGAGATCGCGCTCGGCCTGGGCCCGCTCGCGGAAGTCGCGGTGCAGGGATGCAGCCACGATGAGGCCTTTGACTAGCTCCTCATGGTGCCCTGAGCTGCGAAAGCTTGCCAGAGCCTGTGCGAGATCGCGGGCGAGAGTGTCTGGTAGACCTTGCGTTGCGCGCGGTTTCCCCTTCCGGGGCCTCGGCATCGCGGGCACGCGACTCCGAGCCTTGTCGAGGAGTGCGAGTCCACTATCCAGCAACCATCCGTACTTGCGGGCCAACGCTAGCGCCCGCGATGCCCTCTCACGGACACTGGTGCGCTTGCCGCATGTCAGCAAGTAATCATCGAAACGGCTACCGGCCACGCTGCATATGGAGGGGCAACCTTCATACACAACCGGAGCGTACTGCTCGGCAGCAAGAAACTCGGTCCGCGCTTGGGCGAGCTCGCCGCGAAGGTGGTACACAGTCCCGCGATGGGCATATGCCACCAATGAGAAGAAGCTCTGTCGCGTCCGCGGCGCGAATTCGCATTCGGCCCGGGCGGATCGCTCTGCGGCGCTCAAGTTGCCGACGGCGATGTGGACGTCTACGAGGTTGCTGGCCCCGGCAGCTGCAGGCTCCCAGTCCTGGGCATTCATGGCTCTGGCTAGCGCTGTGGAGTGCAGGGACTCCGCCTCGGTCAGCCGCCCGAGCGCGTAGAGACAGAACCCAACGACGTTCAGGAGTAAAGCCTGATGATCGGCGGCGATGGCCGGATCCAGGCAGTGCCACGGGTCGCGGAAGAAGTTGGCGAGCGCGCTGAGTTCGTCCCCATACGCTCCTAGTTGGTACAGGCTGAACCCAACTCCGCGATGGATGCGGCGGTCCAGAACAAAGTCCACCACGTGGTCGTATCTTCTCGCACAACAAGCATGGCGCACCGCCTGGAAGAGCGGCTCCATCTCCTCCAGGGTGGTGGGGAATCTGTCAGTCGTGAGGCGAAGATGATCGTAGAGGCGGCTGTGGGCCTGGCGGAAGCCCTTGGGGGATTCTTGTTCTAGCTTCTGGCCGAAGTACTCGCGGACGAGGGGGTGGGTGTCGAGGGAGCCGTCGTCCTCGCTGCGGGACCGGTTTAGGAGGCGCCACTTGCGGAGGCGGCCGAGGGCGTGTCGCCAGTCGGTCTCTGAGAGGGCGATGAGGGAGTCGGTAATGCCTTCGAGGGGCGGCTCGCGGCGGAGAGCGTCGAGACAGTCCTTGGAGGCGGGACGGTCGAAGAGTCCGATGATGCGGAGGATGGCCCGCTCGGCCTCGCGGCCCTCGCGCTTGAGAGCGATGTCGTAGGCTTCCATGACGCGGAAGGCGTGGCGGCCCTGACGAGTTTCCTGCGGGAGGGGAGGGACGAGGTCGCGCTTAGCGATGTCTCCGGCAAGGAACTCTGTAAGATACTCAGCGAGGAGGCACAGGGCAAGGGCGTGCCCGTCGTACTCCTCGACGGCCGCGTCGAGTTCGGCATCCAGACCCTTGACCTTATAGTGTTTGAGGAGCGCGCGGCCGGTATCGGTTGAAAGACGTTCGAGGTCGATGCGGTGGGCGGGGCCGGGGGTGTCGGAGAGTGGGATGTCGGTGAGAGTCACCCGGCTGGAGAGGAGGCAGAGGCCGTCCATGCCGTGGGAGAGCTCGCGCAGCAGGGGATACATGCTGCCGGCGCGATCCTTGAACTCGCCCTCCTGTGGGCCGGGGCCCCATTGAAGTGGTTCGAGGCCATCGAGGATGAGGAGGGTGGGCTGCTGGCGGATGAGCTGGGCGAGGCGCTGGCCCTTGTCCCAGGGGCTGCCTTGATTGGGGTCAGGGTCGCCGAAGAAGGTGAGGGCGGAGTGGATGAACTGATCGGCGGAGACGGTGCGCTCAGAGGTGCCCTGGGAGTAGAACGACCAGCCGAAGACGCGTCGGGCGCCGCGGTAGTCGTCCTGGGCCATCTGTGTGAGCCACTCGTTGACGATGGCGGATTTGCCGATGCCGCCGAAGGCGATTAGGGCGACAATGTGGGTGTGTGGGTCGGCCCAAGCGTCGTTGAGGATCTGGAGTTCCGCGTCGCGGCCGAAGAGGTCGGGGTCGGTGACGGGCAGTTTGGCGAGGGAGAGTATTGGTCCGGGGGGCTCGGTTTCTTCGTCAAGAAAGGCCTCAGCGGACGCCGTCCGCTGCTCGATCTGTTTGAGCAGATCAAGGGCAGTATCGAGCTTGTCCTCGACGCGCACGTCACATGCAACATCCCACTCATTCTTTGCGCGTGGGTGATCAGGAAGTGCCGCGAGGAACTCGCGCTTCGCCGTATTCAGGGCTATGGTCAGCAGGTTAGCATGCTCATCAGGCGCAAGCGGGCAGCCCGGCAGCACGAGCACCTCTCTGATGTACGGGACTACGGACGCGAGATCACGCGGGTCGCAGTCGAGGCTGGATATCCACATGCGGTTGAACGCGTCGCGGTCGACATAGGGTTTGGGGTTGGGGGCGGTGCCGTCAGAAGTACGCGTGTGTTTGCGCAGGAGTTCCTCGTGTGCGCGGACAGCGTGCTCGAGACTCTCCCGGACGACGCCCGCGAGGGAGTCGCGTCCCCTGAGGCGAGAGAGAATCGTCTCGCTCACTACTCCAGCGACCACCGACAGGAAGAAGTCAGCTCCGGTCATAGGGTCGGCCTTGTCACGTGACGGCAAGTGTCAGGAGCAGGACGCGAAGGTCCTGCTCTACGATCTGTTGGTAAGTGCTCAACAGGAGACTCGGTGGGGACTCAATGGTTGTTTCTGTGGGGAGGAGGGATTTTCCTGCGTGGAGGGGGCGCCGTGCGGGGGAGAGGGGAGAGGCGAAGGGCGGCGGGTATGCAGAGACATGCCGGCACTACAGGAGCCGCCTGCGGCGGCTGGGCTGGCGTGGGTACGCTAGCCCTACAGAACGGCAA
>CAZWRO010000234.1:0-3418 GCA_964635365.1 uncultured bacterium
GGCGGGATGGATGTCGTGGTTCGGGCATTCGGTGGCGTGCAGCTTGTATGCGCTTGGGTTCGGGGCCTACTTCGGGCAGCTGCTGCACAGCTTTGGGCTGCGGCTGGCGTTCGTGCCGGAGGAGCTGGAGACGAAGGTGCTGGCGGTGGCGGTGGTGGCGGTGTTTGCGACGGTGAACTATCGGGGTTCGGCGGAGACGGGGCGGGCGGGGAACCTGATTACTTTGGGGCAGATGTTGGTGCTGGGGATCTTCGCGGTTTCGGGGATATGGACGCTGCGGGGGGCGCCGCAGTGGCCGGAGAACTTCACGGATTTCTTCCCGCAGGGGGCGTCCGGGGTGTTGATGGCGATGGGGCTGACGTTCGTCGCCTTCGAGGGGTACGAGATCATCGCCCAGTGCGGGGAAGAGGTGCGGGAGCCGAGGCGCACCATACCGCGGGCGATTTTCCTGGCGGTGGGGTTGGTGGTGCCGCTTTACGTGCTGATTGCGTTTACGATGCTGGCGGCGGTGAAGGCGCCGGAGCAGATGCCGGTGTGGCAGTACCTGGGGGGCCACGCGGAGCTCGCGGTGTTGGAGGCGGCGAGGCAGTTTGCGCCGGGGGGGATTGCGCTGCTGCTGGTGGGAGGCTTGTTTGCGACGACTTCGGCCTTGAACGCCACGCTGTACTCTTCTTCTCGGGTGTCGTTTGCGATGGGGAGAGACTACAACTTGCCGGGCATTTTCGCCAGGGTGCACCGGCGGCGGCGAACGCCGCACGGTGCGATTCTGGCTTCGGCGGGGCTGATCGCGGTGATGGCGGTGGCGCTGCCGCTGGAGGATGTGGCGAGCGCGACGGACATTACGTTCATGTGCCTGTTCGCGATGGTCAACCTCTCGCTGGTGGCGCTGCGGTATCAGAGGCCGAAGGTGAAGCGGGGGTTCAAGGTGCCGTTTCACCCCTGGCTGCCGATACTGTCGACGCTGTGCTTGCTGTTCCTGGCGGGCTATCTATTTCGGTTCAGCAGCTTGGCCTGGTATGTGACGGCTGGGTGGATTGGGCTGGGGCTGGTGGTGTTCCGGGAGTATGCGAGCAAGCGGGAGCGGGAGGAGACGGGGGCGAGGGCGCTGCTGGAGGAGAGCACGGTCGAGCCGCTCAAGGACCCGGTGCTGGTGGCGCTGGCGAATCCGAATACGGTGGAGCCGCTGGTGCGGCTGGCGTGCGCGGTGGCGAGGGAGCGGGGGACGTCGGTGGTGGCGCTGAATGTGGTGAAGGTGCCGCGGCAACTGCCGCGGTCGGAGGGGCGGGCGTTCCTGGATCGGGCGGAGCCGCTGTTCGAGGCGGCGGTGAAGATCGGGGAGAAGATGAAGACGCCGGTCTATGGGGCGCTGTGGGTGTCCAGCCATGTGCAAGACGGGCTGCTGGAGGCGATTGCGGAGAAGCGGCCATCGCTGGTGGTGCTGGGATGGCGGGGGCAGACGCGGGCGCGGGCGCGCTTCTTCGGGACGACGTTGGATCCGGTGCTGCTGAAAGCGCGGGCCGATGTGTTGTTGCTGCGGTGGCGGGACAAGCAGGGGAAGTTTGCCAAGGTGCTGGTGGGGGTGACGGCGAGCCCGCACGCGCAGTTGGGGGTGGAGATCGGGCAGGTGCTGGAGCGGCAGTTGAAGGCGAAGTGTCGGTATCTGCACGTGATTAAGCGGGGGACGCCGATGGACGGGGCGACGGAGCGGGTGTTCCTGGGGGAGGAGGCGAAGCCGGAGCCGCGGATCGACCTGGAGATCGTGCAGGAACGCACGACGGCGGCGGGGATCATCGAGGCTTCGAAGGAAGCGGACCTGCTGATCATGGGGGTGGCGCGGGAGGGGATACTGAACCAGTTGGTGTTCGGGGAGAAGACGCGGACGATTGCGCGGCGCGCGGGGTGTGCGGTGCTGCTGGCGAAGCGGAAGCCGGGGCCGGGGTTGTCGCTGGTGCGGCGGCTGTTCACGAGCCAGTCTTAGAGCGTCTAACGAAGGTCGATCACCGCGGAGACGCGGAGAACGCAGAGAACAGATGTGGGGCGGTCCCTTCTCAGCGCTGTTTGCGTCTCTGCGGCGAGAGCCTCGACACAGGCGGCGGTGGGGAAATACGGGAAGGGGTGCCCGAAGTGCGACGGGACGCCGTGCGAGTGCGCCTGAGGGGAGGCCCGGCGGGGGGCGGCAGGGATTGTTGCCGACTAGTGGACGGTAGGCTCGCCGGAATCGACGACCGTGGCGTCGGGGGAGAGATCGGCGGTTTCTTCTCTGCGGGCCGCGTCCAGGGTCTCGAGCAAGTTGTTGTCGATGAGGATTGGGGCTTCGGCGCGGAGAGCTACGGCGATGGCGTCGCTGGGGCGGCAGTCGATGGTTTCGACGCGGTCGATGATTTTCAGGTTCAGCTCGGCGTAGTAGGTGTTCTTCTCCATGGCGGTGATGGTGATTCGTTCGACGCGAGCCCCGACCCGAGTGAGGATGGTGCCGATGAGGTCGTGGGTCAGGGGCCGAGGGGCGTCTTGGCCTTCGAGATGCATGCTGATGGCGGTGGCTTCAGGCAGGCCGACCCAGATGAAGATCTTGCGCGGCCCGTCCAGTTCCCGCAGGACGATGATTGGGTTGCCCTTCCAATCGATGGCGACGGCTTCGACGTGCAGCTCGACCATGCTCAAGGGAATGCTCCTGCGGACCGATGATAGACGGCTTCAGGGTAGCTTCGGGCGGGCCAAAAGTCAACCGCTTGACGTGGCCCGGCGGAACCAGTGTGCGGACAGAGAGCGAATGGACTCCGGGTCTGCCTTGACAAGGGCAAATGGCGTCACTAGAATGGGCCCCTGGCGATGACCGCTAGGCACTCTCCCCGGCGAGGCGAAAGCCTCGTTGATTTTTTATCGCAAGGGAGCAGGATTTGATGTCCGGCGAGGACCGGGGCTCATTGCGAACGGTTGGTCAGATGGGGGGAGTAGGCCTCCTGCTGGGCATGATGACTCTGGTGGGAGCGGTGGTCGGTCGGTATCTGGATGAGCGCTGGGGGACGGCGCCATGGCTGACACTGACGGGAACTCTCTGTGGCATGGGTTTGGGATTCTTCGAGGTGGTATCTTTGACACGGCGGATCTCCAAGGATTGAGGGGAACGGCGCGCGCGTGAGTGAGAGATTGATGGGACAGGTTGATCGGCTGCCAGTCGGCTTGGTGGAGCGAGTGGGCCGCTGGGCGTTGGTTTCGTGGCTGGCGGCGACGTTGGGGATGCTGGCGGTGGATCGGGGCGCGGCGGCGAGCCTGGCGTTGGGCGGGGCGGTGAGTCTGGGGTCGTTCGGGTTCCACGCGTTGGTGGTGAAGGTGTTGCTGCGGCCTGGGGTGAGCCGGTTGGCGCGAGTGGGGTTGTGGCTGGTGTGGCTGTTGAAGTGGCCGGCGCTGGGGGTGGTGC
>CAZWRO010000235.1:0-3409 GCA_964635365.1 uncultured bacterium
CAGATGCCCACGGACTTGCCGATCATCTCGGCGAGATGGTCGGAGCTACAGTCTACGCCAACATCACACTGGAGCAAGGCAAGCTCGGCGTGGAGGGGTCTGACTGATGGCCGATACCGTTGATACAACCCGAGAGACGCTTGGGCGATACATGGTTGTCGAACTCGCGCCGGTGCAGCCGCCATCCGGAAAGACGAAGCGGTGGCTGATTCGGAACAAGCGCAGCGGGGCCGTACTCGGCTCTGTCGGCTGGTATGGTAGCTGGCGGCAATACGTCTTCGAGCCGCAGTCGCATGCCGATCTAGCATTTTCCGCCGACTGCCTCGACGACATCTCCGGCTTCCTTAAGCGCGCGAACGCCGAGTACAACGGGAAGAGCTGATGGCCCATATCGTCGATCTAGATATCATCGCTACGCCCGCCGGCCCATGGTTCCAGTTTCGCTGGGAGGGTGACGGCCGGCATGAGGCGCTGGACGCGCTCAAGGAGATGATTGCGCCCGAGGCGCGGGAGTTCGACAAAGAGGAGAAGGTCTGGCGCGTTGCCGAGGCCTTCGAGGACGAGCTCGCGGATATCTTCCCGAACTTCGCGAGTAGCCTGGACGCGATCCGAAGTCAGATGAGTCTGATGCTATGACCGGGAAGGCAATGCCACCACTAGACCTAGCGCGGTATACGCTTGTGCAGAGAATCCGCGCGGCGAAGGCGGAGGTTGAGCAGTACTTCAGGGATGTTGATCACTGGAACCGCCAGCATCCGGAGGAAACGCCAATAGACGGCGACCCCGACGGACGCCTGGGGCGGATACATGATGCCTATGCGAAGTGCCTCGCCAACGAAGAGCGCCTTTCGCGAGAGGGGAAGAGCTGAGAGGTGACCGCCCCGACCACAACCCGCGCAGGACGATCACCGGGCCGCCTCGTGCGCGTCGCCCTGGTACTGGATTTCCTGCGGGGTCACGACCTCGAGGGCCGGTGGCGGAGCGGACAGCAGATCGTGGAGCACGTCAAGCACCTAACGGCGCAGATCGGGGAGCAGACCGCCTACAACTCATCGACCGGAGCGGCGCGGAACTGCCGGCTGCTGGCGCAGCGGCGAGGTCTGGCGTGGTGGACACTCGACGTGAACCTGGCAGGGACCGGCTCGGGCAAGCCAGGGTCGGGGGGCTACCGTCTCTACTGCGTCACGAAACGGAACGATGAGCCACCGCACCACAGGGCGATGGACGCCGGCGTTGTACCGGTCGGGGATCCTCCGCTGGTCAAGGTGGATAAGACCGACTTGGAGCGGAGCGAGGCTGAGATCGAGCGGTTGGGGGATGGGCGAGCGGCAAGCCGGGAGGCCTTGACCCTCCAGATCGCAGGTTCGAGTCCTGCTCCCCCAGCCAGGCGGAGATCGCGGCGCCGTTGCATGAGTGGCGCGGCGCGGGCGGGAAGTTCGAGTGGGCAGGGGAGGTTGGGCTGGTGATTGACATCCGCAAGCGGGAGGGAGCGTAGCTATGCCCCGCGCCGTGACAGCCTATCTCTGCATCTTTCGGTGTGGCCGGCGAGCGACTACGCACCGCAAGGGCATGGAGCGGCACGAGAGCATGTGCCTCAAGAACCCAGAGCGACGCGCGTGCCCAACCTGCAAGTATGACGAATGGACGGCAGAGGATTGTGACAATCCTAGCCCCCCGCGGGAGCCTCACTGCGCGAAGGGTGTCCGTCCCGAAGGCAAGGTGTGCGTGGTGTTGTGCGACGGATGGGAAGCGAGGAGGTCGCCCTAATGGAACAACCGAGGGGCCTAGATCCGAACAGTATGTTGATCTGGTGGCCAGCAATACAAGGCCTCGGTATACCTGTGCCGCGCACGGTTATCCTGCCGACGCCAGAGAATGATCCTGACCTGCTCCGCAAGCTGGTATTCGCCTTAGATGATGACGGAACTATCCCGCCAGCGTGGGGTGCATACGCGAAGCAGATATGGACGGCTGCGGAAGAGATGGGATACCCGCTCTTCCTACGAACCGACCTCTTCTCCGGCAAGCATGAGTGGGCGCGCACCTGTTATATTCCGCCGGGAGAATCTATCGAGCAGCACATCATCAGCCTAGTGATTATGGGCGAGTGCATGAGTCTGGAGGGCTTTGCTCATCGCGCTGTCGTCCTGCGGGAGTTCCTGCAGTTGGATGCGCCGTTCGTTGCTCCCAGCTACCGCGGAATGCCTGTTGCTCGGGAGTGGCGCTTCTTCGTTCGCGACGGAGTGGTTCAGTGTTGGCATCCTTACTGGCCCGCAGAGGCCGTGCAGCAGGGAAGAGTTGAGGACCCAGAGTGGGAAGCGAAGCTGGCTAATCTCCACGAGTTCCGGGACGGTGAACTCTCCCTGCTCAGCACCTATGCAACGTGGGTCGCATGGCAACTCGGAGGATACTGGTCGGTGGACTTTGCCTGTACGCAAGACGGCACTTGGTATCTTATCGACATGGCGCTGGGGGAAGCGTCTTGGCATCCAGAATGTGACGCAGCGAAGTAGGGGCCGTCGCCGAGGGGTTAGCGGTAGGGGTCGTAGACTAGAGATAGCAACGGAGGCGAGAGTGGCGATTGACGGGCGAGGACGTTTCTGGTATGATGTAGGCGTGAGGCAGGAACCCCGAATGGGGTCGGTTTCAGCGTCTATAGGACAACTTGATAGCCGTCCATGTTCGAGCGGGGCCTGCCTCACAGCCGACCTCATACTCGACGCGGGCGGCTATCTCTATTTGAGGCGAGGGTAACGGAATGGCTCGACGGCGGTATCTGACGACCGAGGCGGGCAAAGACAAGCGCCTGAGTTCTGTGTCGGAGAGGGCGGCGCTCTGCTATCTCTTGTCGGTTCCCCACGCGGATTGCTGCGGTCGCCTTCCCGGAGACCCCTTCGAGTACGGGTGTACGGTGATCCCCGGGCGGCACTATTCAGACGACGACATCGCCGCGGTCATCGCCGAGCTCTGCGAGTGCGGACTCTACGTCACATACGACGCGAACGGATCGGTTGTGTTGGCTTTTCCTGCCAAATCGTTCGTCGAACACCAGTCGCGAGCCCTCAACGAGTCATCCCGTCCAGAGCAGCCAGAGCCACCAGACGGCGTTCAGGGGATTCTCAGGCACGGATACGACCTCGGAGAAGAGGCGCGGAAGTCTGGCGTAGCATTGCCTGCGCCGCGGAAGTCTGCGGAACAACGCGGAAGAACGCATAAAAACGCTACCCCTCCTTCTCCCTCTCCTCCTCCTTCTCCTAAAAAGAAAGGGCGCAGCCAACGGGCAAAGCCCGCCGCCTGCCTCTTCTGCGAATATGCGAGTCGCCATCTTGGGGAGCCCATCCCGGACGGCAAGCGATTCCGCAATCAGCGATTTCACGACTGCGCAGCATCGGTTCTGGGTTGCTGTTAC